>JBCDDS010000135.1:0-10005 GCA_039180185.1 Pseudomonadota bacterium
GCGAGCGACCAGAGTTCGCTCACCACGACGTTAGACGCCGTGTTCGAGAACAGGTCCCCGAACAGTAAATCGAGCAAGTGGTTTAGAGGCGGCGGGGTGTCTGTTGTGGCAATTTGCTCCAACTGAGCTTCGCCCCGATCAATCAGAGTTTCAAATAAAAGCTCGATCATGCTGTCTCTATTGCCAACGAAGTGGCGTACAAGGGGGCGAGCAAGCCCCGCGCGCGCAGCAACGTCAATAAGCGATGTTTTCGCTAGTCCCTGTTCGACGATGCACGCTTCCAATGCCGACAGTATTTGCGCTCGCCTTTGGTCATCAATGTTCGTTCTAGGCATGTGTTCACCGATGATTGTCAAAGTGACAATAAATGCAAAGTGAATTGATTGTCAAAAAGATAAAATCGCTATTGTGTGAACTTGTTCGGTTCACTGAGACACTTTTTCTGCTCGGTGGGAGTGAATAGAAGTGGCTTACAATACTGACGAGAATCGAGAGGTCCGGAGGACACTAAAAGTACTAGAATGCGCCGAGCAGATTGGTGATTTTAGCAAAACGTGCCGATATTTCGGGATTGGCCGCGCCAGCCTTTATTGCTGGAAGAACGCGTTTGACCAGTTCGGCGACGCTTGGCCCGTTCCGAAGCGACCAACGCCGCAGCGAACCCGAGATTTGCGGCCAAGAGGCTCATTCGGTAGGCGCTACTGAATTATACTGTGACTGCCTCTTGGTCTCGCATTGCACAAGCAACTGTAAGGACTGCAAACACCAACAATACAAGATTCGCCCCCGCAAGGGTCCACAAGCGTCGCTCGATGGCGGCCGCCAAACTGTGCGCAGTGGTGACAATATCAAGGATAGTAGCCAGGAGCGCTATGAACCAAATAGCCCAAGCCTGTTTATGCCGCGCACGGTCTCAGCGGATTGCCGCACCGATAGATAAACCAATCCAAGCGAGGGAAAATGCCCAGACCTCGATCGCCCCACGCGATTGACCGAGTAGGGGTTTATCCTTGCTCTGCTTCAAACGCCTCGATAAGGGGGGCGAGGTATTGTTTATAATTTTGCCATTTCGCGCGCGAGGATTTGTAAATCGGTTGGCGCACTTGCCAACGGCTTGGCGTTTGCACAGCACGGTCATTCTCGTGAAACGCCATCACGCGATTATCCCAATGCAAACCAAGGAAGCTAAGAAGATGTCTTGCTTGAGACTCCAAATCCGCAACGGTGTCCTCATAGGCGAAGTTGGATACGTTTAGACTTGCGACGTCGTTCCAATGCGCCATGAGTCGACGATATCCTTGCCAATAATGACAGATATCTGTGAGATCGGTGCTCCATAGTTGAGACAGGTTAAAATTCTGCATAAAGATGGACAGGCCGACATCGCGAATGTCGCGATGGCAGTGAATTATCTTCGCATTAGGGAGTGCAATCGCGATAAGTCCGAGATGCCAGAAATTGAGCGGCTGCTTGTCAGAGATCCGGCTCACTGGAACTTTTGCAAGAGCTCTGAGCTGATTGAGATAGTCTCCCCCAAGGGCTTTTGTCTGATCGCTTGACAAATCCGGCGCGCACTCCGGCCAATGCCTATCACGTCGGCCCAAACGATCAGGCGTTCCCGTCGCAAGGTCGGTCAGAATGGCAAGCTCGCCCGCGCCGAAGCAAGCGGGATGTGAGCCAAGGATTTGCTCCGTAAGGGTTGTGCCAGACCTGGGTAGCCCCACAATAAAAACGGGGGTATCTGACGGATGCCCCCAACCATCTCTCTTCTCGAAGAACGCTTTTGAAAAAAGCTCGATCATGCGGTTCACCCGACGATCAAACGCTTCCCTGTCAAACGGACCCGTCATTTCGCGCCTTGCTGTATTTGCAATCTCAAAAGTCGCAAATGCTTCGTCGTAGCGCCCCAGCTGATCGAGCCCTTTGCCGAGGCCGTATCCAATCAATGCCTTGCTGCGATTGTCTGCGTCTTCAATGAAACGTTTCGCCTGATTGATCTCAACAGAAACATCGACATGTCGCCCGAGACCAAGAAGGTATCCGAACGCTTCGGCGTGCGCTTTGTCTGATAACAGGATCTTTCGGTAAGCATGCGCCGCTTTATCCGCTTCGCCCACATCTTCCATAAGCTGTCCGAACCCAAGCAATGCCGGGTGAAACTCAGCATCAATCGATAAGGCGCGAAGATAGCTGCGCTCGGCGTCCTCAACCTGCCCCAGACCTTGGAACGACCGCGCCAGTTTCGTAACCACGACCGTATTGTGAGGCTCAACAGCTGCGCCGCGTTTCAGGCACTCAAGAGCGTCGCGTGGCTGCTGATTTTTGTCGAGCACATTCGCCAGACCGATCCAGGGCGATGCGATCTTGGAATTGAGCCTCAAAGATAAACGGTAGGCGTTCAACGCACCGTCAAGGTCGCCCTTCCGTTCAAGCAATTTTCCTTCCTCGTACAGGTCTCTAGCGCTCTTCGTCATTCTGTCTGTCTATTCTATATTCAAAACCGGGTTGTCGCCTGTACTCTGTCGACGGCTTTTTATGTATCGAAAGAGCGTGCGTTTACAGGCTGCAACGCATCAAACAAACGAGTGGCAGGCATCAACAATTTTGTATCAACCATCTGAATGGTCAAAATCGATGGCTCGCCGACGCTCAAGGCCTGTCCTGAAGAAATCTGTACCCGGTAAAGTCTGGTGCATCCCCTGCTGCGGTGTTTGAGTTTTCGCATTTGCTCAATCAGAAAACCTCCATACAAAGATTTTCAACCATGCTGGCCTGTAAGTGAGCGCCATAGCGATGGTTAATGCGCCTGAGGCGAGAAGCAATGGCCAGAGCAAGGCGGCAAAGCTGCCGCCGTCCCGAAGGATGCAAAACACAAGTGAGAGTGCTGCGCTCCCCCAACCTGCAAGGCGAAGACTCTTCGGAGCGTGGTTGGCGCCAGTTATCGCACGCCAATGACGCGGCTGGCTGAGGGCAAGAAATGCGCAAGCCATCAGTGCGGTGATGGCAGCCAGACAAAACACAATAAGGTCGACAAGGCTTGTCATGATAGTTGAGCCGCCTCGCGCTGTGGCCGTCCTCCCTGGCGATTGTAATAAAGCCTCTCGGTCTTACGCAGCCGAGCGATCGCGACGATCGAGATTAAGGCCGTCGCTAAAAGGACCAGATCGACGCCAGCGACAGCCCAATGGCCATTCCCGATCGTGGAGACAAGATGGTCGCCCGTTGTTACCCCGTTTAGAATGACAGCAGACACGGCAAGGGCGCCGATTGCAGCGGCATGATCGGTCCAGGCTGACTTATTGCGAAGTCCTGCGTGAAGAAGGGTTCCGATCCACACCGCAAAGAAAAACCAGACCTCAAGATCGGCACGGGCGATACCGGACCATTCGGCCTCACGCGGCAATATGCGATTAGCGACCAAGAACGCGCCAGTGGCGACGATCATCCCGGTTGTCGCACCGGCCGTCAGCCCCCGGATCATACGGACTTTAAAGGGCTCGGTCCCGTCACGCCCGATGCGCGCCCGCATCCAGAACAAGAAGCCGGTCGCAATCATCACGCATCCGGCCAGCCCGCCGATGAAATAGAGCCAACGCAGTGGCCAGTGCTCAAACTGAATAAAATGCAGTCCCGACAACCATCGTTGAGCGCGTCGGACGGGGCCCGGTGCATAATCCTTTAGGATTTCACCAGTCGCCAGGTCAAAAGCAATAGAGTCCTGGTCCATTTCCGTACGGCGCTTTGGATAGAGGCGCTTGACCATCATGTAAGCGGCGACATCGCCATAATTGATTATGTAAAGGGTGTCAGCGACTGCCTTCTGGCTATATCGACGCGACCATATCGTTTCTGCCTCACGCAACAGCGGGGCGATGGATACCATGGCTGCTGACTGACCGACAGCATCACGTTCGTACCACCCATAATTGTCCGCCTCGTATACAAATTCGGCGACTTCAGCAGCCTTCGTTCCAGGCAAAGCCTCCCAGAACAAAGCTCCATACTGCCCTGAAAATGTCATCAGACCGGAAAACGCGATCATGAAGTGGAACGGCAGGAAAACGACACCACTTAAATTGTGCAGGTCGAGACTGGAGCGTCGCAATTTCTTCTTGGGGCGGAAGGTGAAGAACTCAGCGAAGATCTTGCGATGGATGATCACGCCGGTCACGATCAACAAGATCATGCCAAGCGCAGCAACCATCACGAGCCACCAGCCCAAATTTCCAGGTATGAGCAAACGGAAATGCATGGGAAAAAAGAAATCCGAAGCGCCGTGCGAGACGGGCTCGGCGAGGTGAGCTCCGGTTGCGGGGGTCAGCCTGGCCCAGTCTGCATCACCATTGACGCGCGAAACAAATGTGCGCGCATGGCGCATGCGCTCGTTAGGAAGACCGATATATACATAGGTCGCGTCTGACTGTGCCGGGTCATTGAGTGCCAACCGTTCAACTAAAGCGTCAATATCGACAGGCCGTTCAAGGCTCTGCAGCCTTGTCTCGGGCTGCATCCATCTATCAATCTCTTTATCGAACACCGTCAGCGTGCCCATCCAGAACACAGTGAACATCAGCGCACCGAAGATTACGCCTGCCCACGTGTGCACCCAGCCCATGGACGAGCGAAACGTTGTGTGCGGACGATTTGTCAAACCACCCCCTCACCAGGTATCAATAGGGTTGCCGTCACCATCGCGATGAGACCGGCGACAAGAAGGAGCGTTGCAGGCCGACACCGCAAAGGCGCGGCAAAGCCCCAGATGAGCAGACCGATATAGAACAGCACACCAAGCGATGTCGCGATCAGAGCCGCATCGGGCAACGACATGCCCGCCCGATGCAGCCCCAGGGATGAAATCGGCAGAAGCCCCGACCATAGAAGATACCCGCCCACAACGATGCCAGTCACCCGGTAAGCGAGTACGCCGGCCTCACTGACCCGAGTCACAGGCTTTAGCTTAGCTTTATCGCGAACATTATCCTTCATCGGTATAAATCGCAGTTGGCGTAAAACATGTCAGAAACGCGCCCTCAGTGTCGCAAACACGCCTCGCGGACTGCCATATCGAAACCCTCCACCCGGAGAACCCTCAAGAAAACCAGTGTTGTCGAAATATGTATTGTCAAGTAAATTTAGAGCATTCACCTGAACTTGAATATTGTCTCTGATGGGATAAGAAATTAGAGCATCTACGACAGTATAACCATCATACACTAGATCGAAAGCAGGCGCTGGCCTCTCCGATATTCCTCTCACTCCAGCGCCAAATCGCAGCCCATCGAGCAGCCCACCCAACACAGTGTAGGTTCCGAAAACACTAAATGTGTGCTCTGGCGCCAAGGGAACCGGGTCACCGACTTCAAGTGGGAACCCATCGATGGTGCCCGTGACGCTTCTAACCTCAGTGTCCGTATAGCCGTAGCTCAAATCAAGATCGAAAGCCTGCGTGATCTCAATATTTGTATTGAGTTCAACACCGACATGACGTGTTTCACCTATGGGCAGAGAGAACACTTCGCCTATCATATTT
Source organism: Pseudomonadota bacterium (assembly GCA_039180185.1). Classification (GTDB taxonomy): domain Bacteria; phylum Pseudomonadota; class Alphaproteobacteria; order Rhodobacterales; family Rhodobacteraceae; genus Roseovarius. The sequence goes on from JBCDDS010000135.1 coordinate 5,531, forward strand.
TCTGGGTCTTCTGTCGCGACATTGTCCCGCGTGAGGTGGAAAACAGCAGCTGTTCCAGATATGCGTCCGTTCAGCACGCTTCCTTTCAATCCAAGTTCAAAGTTCTCAGCGCCTTCAGGTTGTAGTCGTTCACCCGATCGCGTGGTTCCCTCTTGTGGAATAAAGCTTTGCGCATAACTAGAATAGCCGTTCAGGGCGGAAGTGATCTCATAAGTGGCGCCAATGCGGAATGTCACGTCATTGAACGAAATAGCGCCATCAAAGTTGTTCTCGTTTGTGACGTTATCGTATCGGAGCCCCGCAGCAATGGTCAGGCGGTCTGTGGGGCGAATGTTTGTTTCTGCGTAGACGGAATAAAGATCTTCCGTGGTGCTGAAAAAGGGTTCTACGCCGGCACCTGCGTCAAGGGTCGGAGGCGCAGCCTCTTCAATCGCATCGAGAGCGAATAAGACACCAGCTCCTTCTCCGAATAGAAAATCGCGTTCGGTGCGCTGATATCCACCGCCTAAAACCCAGTCTTGCCTTTGTCCGAACAACTCGAAACCACCAAGAAGCTGAGCGTCACCAAAGATGCCTTGTTGATCCGTACCGTTCGGATCGGAAAAATACTCGAGAACCGGCTCGTCCGGACTAATGCCCGGTGTGAATTCGTCGCCTATGTATTCGTACGCATAGAGCCCGATTAATACGGAGCGAGTTTCTGTGTCTTGGTAACTTCCGCGCAGGACCAGCTTCAAATCATCGAGAAACTCATGTTGCACTTCCCCGTCGATAAACAGGTCTTCCCCCTCATCGGCTCCTGGAGGTCCAAACAAAAATTCAGGCGTAATGACATCGGGCGCTTCGCCCGTATCTCGAAATACTGGAAAATCCTGTGCGCTAGAGCCGTCGCGGTTTACATAACCGACTGACAGTTGAGCGCGTGTTCGATCCGTAAAGTCCAGCTCAACGACTGGCCGAACGGCAAATGTCTCTTGATTGACGCCGTCCTGGGGCGTACCCAAATCCTCGTAAGCGACTGTTATACGCCCTCTCAGCGCTTCATTCCCTAGAATTGCGCCGGTGTTCGCATCCACTTCCGACCGAAAGGTCCCAAAACTGCCGCCTCGCAAGGTCAGCTCCACAAAATCATGCTGCTCGGGCGATTTTGTAACTTGGTTGATGACGCCGCCGGGACGCACCGGGCCCAGAAGAATGGATGAGGGACCGCGCGCCACTTCTAGCCGTTCAATGAAGGAATTTTCACGCTGACCGGCGAACCCGAAGCTGATTGGACGATTATTCGTCAAGACGGACGCTTCAAATCCGCGGATGCCAAACCTGTTGAAATTCAAACTGAAGCTGGTGGCAATCGGTGCGACGTTTGGCACCGTTCTGAGAATGTCATTCGGGTCAAAGAAACCGCGTTTGTCGATTTCCGCTTCGCCGACGAGATCAATCGCGAAAGGCAATTCTCGAGGGTCAATCGGCAGTCGGTTGACCAGTGAGTTCTGAAATCTTCCCTTTACGACGATGGTGTCCATCGCCATCGATTCTTCGGGCTGTGTCGGTTCGGCTCCCCTAACGGGAAGCGTTGGCTCCGCTTGCGGCGCCGACGCTTCCATGACGATGAAATCCCCGGCTGCATTTGGGCTCGCGATTAAACCCGATCCAGCAAGGGTGGCGTCGATTGCTTCCTGAATTGAATAAGTGCCAGAAACTAAAGGAGCCCTTTTCCCGGCTACCATGCTCTCGGTCGCAAGCACTGTTGTGCCAAATGCATCTGAAATTTCAATGAGCGCTTCGCCGAGGGGTTGCGCTTCCAGCGATAGCGTTTGTTTCGCTGCGCTCGCCGCCTGCGCAAGCGCAGGCGGCGTAGCAAAAGCAATCACCATCGCCGATGCGACCCCCAGCATCGCCGATTTGAATTTCGGTTTGTTGTTCAATTGACCCACGGATATACCCCTCAAGTTAACGATATGAGCGCACATGAAACGCACTCTCAATTACATGAAGAATTCGGGGGCTGAAATGTCACCCTTGGTTGCGAAAAAGATTCAGTTTTTTTGAGAAATCTATTAACATCAAAGGCCTGCGCCTATGGTTTTTCTCGCAACAGCAGGATGCCTGGGTCTGATCTGTCGATTTCAATTGGGTGCAACTGTGTGATGTTTGTGAGCAATCGCCCAATATCCGACCCGCGAAACACACCGCGCAAGCGTAGCTCTTTTAGGCGCTCGGAACCCGGGGCGAATGCTATGGGAACGGCCGAATACCGGTTCGCATCAAAAATGACTTCGGCCAGCGTTTCACCGGTATAGACGAGGCGGTCCTCGCGCCACGCGCCGACTCTGTCGGAATCAATCGGCGTAATTGATCTTAGACCATTCTCAAGGCTCGCGGTCACCTGTTCTCCCACCGAGACCATTTTGGTGCTGATCATAGACGTCGAGTTGCCGCTGAGCGTCAATGGATAACCGACCTCGACAGTGCCTTCCGCCACCGCGACGGTGAGCGTATTTTCGCCGCGGCGAACATCAAAAGATGTGCCAAGGGCGGTCGCTGTGAGATTTCCCGCCTTCACAGTAAACGGCCGGTCTTTATCGGCCATGACATCAAAATAGGCGGTTCCCGACGCTAATTGCACCACTCGCTTATCATCCGAGTAGCTAGAGGTCATTGCCGATGCAGCGCCGAGGGTCACACGCGTCCCATCGCTGAGATCAATGATCTTCGTTTCCCCAACCGCACTCGAATATTCAGCAACACTTACCGCAAGTTCAGGCGCGCGCTCAAGCGGTCGATCGAATATCGGTGACGCAAGCATAGCCATTGCCGCCATGGTCGCAAGGGCGCCTCCAGCGACTTGAAATCGAACATTGCTCGCCCCGTCCCTTAAGCCATCAAGTAGGGCCGTGAACCGTTCGGCTCCAGACCGTTTCGCTATATCTGCTTCCAAATCATCTTCGGACATACGAACCAAAGCTTCCCGAAACGTCAGGGCCTGGTCGTAAATGTCCCTATGGCGCGGATTAGCCGCCAGCCAGCGTTCGAAATCGCTTTGGTCTTGAGCTGTCGCATCTGGGGATTCAAGACGCAACATCCATTCATGTGCAGCTGTCAGAATCTCTTCTGTGTCCGGTCGCTGTTTGCGCTCAACCATCGGCGTCCTCGATGCACAAGGCATTAAGTGCGATCTGCGCCCGGGCAATATGCTTCGAAACGGCTGTACGACTGATGCGGAGCCGACGCGACACTTCCACAAGCGTTAATCCTTCTATCCGATACAATATCAAAGCCCGTCGCCTTTTTTCCGGCATGTCACGCAGCAGAGCATTTACAGCTTTAAGCTGCTCTCTCGCTAAGATGACGGTTTCCGGCGATGAATTGTCACCCTTCACTGAAAAAAAGATTTGCTCAATGTCCAAATCATACTTGGAGCGAATGCTACTCATCTTCTTGTCATCGAAAACAAGATTGCGCGCGGTGCGCCACAAGAAGGCCTTTAAATTTTTGATGGATCGCGTGTCGCCTCTTTCGATCAGGCGGCGAAACGCCTCTTGGGCAACGTCTTCTGGATCGGGCGGCCCGTCGCCAAACCGGTCACGCAGTCCCTTCGATAGGTCCTTGAGATAGCTCTTGCACAAATGATCTATGCGCGCGTCTTGCGTAGGGGTGGGCGCACCAGTGGTTGCACCGCCGTACTCTGCAGCCTCTTGAATGCCACGCTTGTCATAAACCGCTTCGTCCAAATCAGAGGACCTTTGGCATTGCGCGCGCAGGCCAGTTCACAGGCAAAGAGCGGTTACTTATATTCTTTTGTCTACACGTCACTGCGATCACCTACGCCTTCATCTCCGGCGCATCCCGTTGATTGCGAACCATTCTCAGACCCTACTTGTAAATCTCGTGTTTTCAAGCGTTTTGGGGTTATCCGAGACGAGCCCAACGCTCGTTTTGCGCGTGCGTATAAATAACTCTGCGCTAAGGTTACATTTTGGACCTCAAGTTCTTCATATAATTAGAGCTGTATATGGCTGACTGATCAGATCTTCGAGGTGAAGCATGCATCTATGGCTGCCTCTGTCACGCAGTCAAAGGTTCCACCAAACTGCAAAAAGTATCTCAAGGAAGGGTGCAAGTCTACGCGTTCATTCCGGCTGGGGATGGGTGGACAACCCGCAAAGCAACAGGCTAGGGGACAGGTTATGGACCGTTTAGAAAAACTCTGCGCCGAAAAAGGCCTTCGCATGACCGAGCAACGCAAAGTTATTGCTCGGACACTTTCTGCTTCAGATGATCATCCCGATGCCGAGGAACTGCACCGGCGGTCTAATGCAGTCGACAAGAGTATCTCGCTCGCGACCGTCTATCGCACCGTCAAATTGTTTGAAGAGTATGGCATCATCGAAAGCCACGATTTCGGAGACGGCCGGGCGCGTTACGAAGAAGTTCCAGACGAACACCATGACCATTTAATTGACGTGAGATCCGGA
>JBCDDS010000136.1:0-9913 GCA_039180185.1 Pseudomonadota bacterium
CAGAGTCTGCGAGAGAGTTGATCCAGCGCGCAAGGACACGCAATGTGTGCCGCCCTTCTGGCAGGATATTGTGAAAGATCGGCCAAACATGCGGCAGGTCGCGTTCAATTTTAACTTCCACTCGGACACCTTGTGCCTGCAGGCGTTGAGCCATCCGCGTTGTGTCATCGCACAGGATTTCCGTATCTCCCGCGGTAAGCCAAACCGGGCAAGCGCCGTCGAATTTGCCGAATAATGGGGAGACGCCGGGATCTAAAGGATCATGATCGCCGAGATAAAATCTGACCATATCACCAGAACGTTGTGCAGGCAGCATCACATCAGCCACCGCATTACGCTTGATACTGTCACCCGAAAACGTGCAGTCAGTAAGTGGTGAAAATGCAAAAACACCGGCCGGTTGCGGTAAACCCTGCACGCAAATGCAATGAAGCAGGGCCAGAGCAAGCCCGCCTCCTGCGCTATCACCGCCAATGAAAATCAAGCGCCGACTTTCCAGCAGCGAGCGATACAATTTCATGGCGTCCTCAAGAGCAGCCGGAAAGACATTCTCAGGGGCGAGCCGATAATCCGGTAGACAGGCCGCGCCAACCGTGTCTCGCATAAGCCGTGCCACCAAAGCCGAATGTGTACGAGATGATCCAAAAACATAGGCGCCGCCGTGCAGATAAAGTACGATTGGGCCTTTTGCTTCGTCCTCATTTACCCATAGCACTGGGACATCATCGATCTTGTCCTCGGAAAATCTTGCACTCTTCGGAGGATAGAAAAACAGGCTTGATTTGCGTTCGAACGATTTTCGCGCCGCTATAATATCAGTGACCTTTCGCAAGTAAGGCTTTTCCGTCAAGCGCAGATAAAAATTGAGAAGCGGGCGGACCCAGCTCACGCGCGCTTGGCCTCTATCGCGTCCCAGATTTGCCCGGCCACGTTGACCCCGTCAAAACGCTCAAGCTCTTGAATACCTGTGGGCGAGGTAACGTTAATCTCAGTTAGATAAGACCCGATAACATCAATGCCCACGAAGATCTGTCCATGATCGCGCAATGTGGGGCCAATGGCATCACAGATTTCGCGATCGCGTTCTGATAAGTCTACTTTCACCGGCTTACCGCCGACATGCATGTTTGACCGGGTCTCACCTTCGGCAGGAACACGATTGATAGCACCGACAGGTTCCCCATCTACCAAAATGACCCGTTTGTCACCCTTACTAACTTCCGGCAGGAACTTTTGCACAATGAGTGGCTCGCGGCTGAACCCGGTGAAAAGCTCATATAGGCTAGAAAGATTTCGATCGCTCTCCGTTAAAAGGAAAACGCCGGCCCCTCCGTTGCCATAGAGCGGTTTAACTATGACATCGCCATGCTCAGCCTTAAACGCCTTGATCGTCTCTAGATCGCGAGCGATTGCAGTCGGCGGCATAAGATCAGGGAAGTCTAGGACCAGTAGCTTTTCGGGGAAATTTCGCACCCAGAAAGGATCGTTCACGACAAGCGTGGTATCCTTCAACCGGTCAAGCAGATGCGTTGTGGTTATGTAGAACATGTCAAAAGGTGGGTCCTGACGGAGCCAGACCACATCAAAACTTGAAAGATCTACCAGCTGTTTATCGCCGAGCATAGCGTGATCGCCCTGCACCCGCTGCACCTGTAGCGGCCAGCCCCGTGCCATTACACGTCCGCGGTCGTAAGCAAGCCTATCGGGCGTATAGTAGAAAAGCTCATGCCCGCGCGCCTGCGCCTCCTCGGCAATGCGAAAGCTGCTGTCGGCATTAATATCGACAGACTCGATCGGGTCCATCTGGAAGGCAACTTTCATGGCGCGTCCTTTCACAAGGTGTCGCGTCACTAATGAGGCATCCATTCACGAGCTGCAATTCTGAAATGAAGCGTGGTTTAGAAACAGCCGTATGCGTTTTCGAGAATTTTCACTTCTCCCTGCCCATAAACCGCGGCCAGATCAAATTGAACGTCGCTGAGTTGGCCTTTGGGCGCACACGCTAGATATTCGGAAGCAGCTACTTGGATGCGTGCCATCTGAGCAGTTTTCAGACTGGCGATCGCTGCATTGAACGTACGCGCGGCCTTGACCTCGCAAAACACATAAGTTTGGCCTTGCAAAAAAATCAGATCAATCTCACCGCCGCGTCCGCGCCAGCGTTGTTCCAAAAGCTCTGCACCAGCCTCCTGATAGGCACGTATGACACAGTTTTCAGCACTGATCCCTTTCAAATACCCTATGTGACCACGGATCTGGCGATTGTGCTTTTGTGCTAAAGTATCTGAAGGCAAATGATGGCTCATAATGGCTCTCGGTTGTTTCTTCGAGAGTTTGCATTAATCAGGTGAAGGATTGCCTAACTCTCACCTCGTCTCACGTCTTCGATAGCTGCAGCGCACGTTGGTAGACCTGCCGCTTTTTTAGCGCGTATTGATTGGCAACAAATTCTGCTGCATCGCGTACACTCATCTTTTCCAAAGCCTGGTAAAGCGCTGCATCAAGTTCGCTTTCGGATACGTCCTCGCGTGAGATTCGATCGATCAAAACGACAATCTCACCCTTCAACGTCTTTTCTTTAGCGTATTGAACGAGTTTCGATAACGAACCTCTTTGCACCTCTTCAAACTTCTTCGTCAACTCACGGCAGACCACGCAATCCCGCCCTTCTCCGAGAACTACAGCGGCGTCGGCCAGCATTGCGGCCAAACGATTTGCAGATTCGTAGAACACCAGCGTGCCCGGTACCGTGCGCAAAGCGTCGAGTGCGGCCATTCTCTTTCCACTCGAACTTGGCAAAAATCCTGCAAAGAAGAACTGATCCGTTGGCAATCCAGACAACGTGAGAGCCGTGATGACCGCTGAAGGTCCGGGTGCGGAAACAAGTTTATAACCTGCCTCGACAGCAGCGCGCGCAAGATCGAATCCGGGGTCTGCCACCATTGGGGTGCCGGCTTCGGATGCATAAACAACTGATTTATCCGCTTCTAGATGAGTTAGGATTCTTGGTCTCGCCTTAGCACCGTTGTGATCGTGGTAACTGATCAGTGGTCGGCCATTTAAACCGATGCCATGAATCTGCAGTAGCTTTTGAAGACTGCGGGTGTCTTCAGCGGCGAGCACATCAGCCTGCGTCAAGATATCTAGCGCACGCAAAGTAATATCGCGTGCCGTTCCTATCGGCGTCGCGATCAGGTAAAGACCCGGGGACAGTTTTGACGCATCTATATTCATCTTTCCCCGCGCCGCGTATCTGGACGTTTTTTGTGGTGTTTGTATTATTCAACGAGAGTCCGAGGCTTTGTCGCCTCAAGCTAAATAACGGAGTTTATACTTTGATGTTTGCTGTTTTTGCCCAGTTTCGCAAGGTGTTGAGCCATGTGACCGCTTCGTTCTGCCTGCTGCTATTGGCAGCGTGTCAGACTGTGACTTCGGGGGACGGACAAGCCATCAATCCCTCGCAACCGGTGCCAGTCGCGCTTTTGGTACCGCATGGTGCGTCTAGCATAAATGAGCAGAAACTCGCCCGCGATCTTGAGAATGCGGCGCGTCTTGCGACTTCGGACTTGTCGGGTGTCCAGATAGATCTTCGCGTATATCCGACGGCTGGCAACGCGACGAATGCACAGAATGCGGCACTGCAGGCGGCGGAAGACGGAGCAAAGATTATCGTGGGGCCACTACATGCAGAGTCTGCGAATGCAGTCTCTCTTGCGATGGCACAACGAAACATCAATGTGCTTGCATTTTCCAATAATGCCAGCATCGCTGGCGGTAATCTCTTCGTTCTGGGACAGACCTTTGACGATACGGCCAATCGGCTCATGCGCTTTGCAGCGAGCAATGGCAAGCGGAGCGTACTGACCGTATATTCCCAGAATCTCGCCGGCACGACGGGTCGGGATGCCATCGATCGCGCTGTTGCTAGTAGTGGTTTGAATTCCGCTGGCTCAGTTTCATATGAGTTTACGCAAAACGGCGTGATTAGCTCCATACCGACAATTAAGACCGCTGCGGAAAGCAACCAAGCTGACACCATTTTTCTAACTGCTAACAGCGCTGGAGCACTACCTTTGTTTTCGCAAATGCTTCCGGAGAACGGCCTTAGCAACGACGTAACGCAGCTTGTGGGCCTTAGCAGGTGGGACACTCCACCTCAGACGCTAGACCTTCCTGGTATTCAAGGCGGCTGGTTTGCTCTGCCCGATCCACAGCGAACCGCGCAGTTTGAAGCTCGTTTTGGACGTTCGTTCGGCGAACGCCCTCACCCTCTCGCAGGGCTATCATATGATGCAATTGCAGCTATCGGCGCATTGGCACAAACTGGCGACGCCGATGCTTTGTCGCGCAGCAACTTCACGCAGCGCGCGGGCTTCCAGGGCGTAAACGGCATCTTCCGCTTCACGCCGCAAGGGACTACGGAACGCGGGTTAGCTGTCGCTACAATCGAAGCACGACAAGTCGTCATTCTTTCTCCAGCACCGACCAGTTTCGGTGCTGCTGGTTTCTGACGCCAACATAGAGGGCAAATGAAAGACATAGCACCGCTTCCGGATGACCTAATCTGCCCGGCAGTGGAGGTTTTTGACCATTCTCAAATCTGGACAGAAATAGAAGACGCGCGGCAAAGCACCGAAAGAGCAACTCTTCGAAGAAGTTTCGTGGAAATTCTGACAAATGCGATGCGTACGGGAAGGCAACGTATTGCTGAGCAACTGAAACAGCATCCTATTCAGGCACATAGCGCTATTAGGACTTATACTTGGTTGACAGACTGCGTTGTTACCACCGCCCTTGAAGTCGCGTGTTTGCATTTGCATCCGGCATCCAACCCAACCGATGCAGAACGTATTTCAGTCTTGGCCGTCGGCGGATATGGCCGAGGAGAAATGGCACCATATTCGGATGTCGATTTGCTGTTTCTGACACCCTACAAAATCACACCTTGGGCAGAAAACGTAATTGAAAGCACGCTCTACATTCTCTGGGACTTGAAGTTAAAGGTCGGTCATGCAAGCCGCACGGTGCGAGAGTGTTTGCGACTGGCAGGTGAAGACTTCACAATTCGCACGGCTCTTTTGGAGAACCGCTTTCTGTATGGCGACGGGGCTCTTGGGGAAAAACTAAAAAGTCGCCTTCAAAAGGAACTCTTCGAAGGCACAGAGCGTCAGTTCATTGAGGCAAAACTGGAAGAACGTGACAAACGCCACGAAAAACAAGGCGCCCGTTACATGGTTGAGCCTAATGTCAAAGAGGGCAAGGGTGGTTTGCGCGACCTTCAATCCCTGTTTTGGATCGCCAAGTATATTTACCGCGTCAACAGTGCTAAGGACCTACTTGCTCTTGGCCTATTTCGTGACGACGAATTCGATCTATTTGCGAAAGCTGAGAATTTTCTGTGGGCGACGCGTTGTCATCTCCACTTGGCAGTTGGTCGCGCCAGCGAACAGCTATCTTTTGATATGCAGGTCGAAGTGGCAAACAGGATGGGCTACAAAGATAAGTCTGGTCGACGCGCCGTTGAGATATTCATGCAAGACTATTTTCGCCACGCGACGATTGTTGGTGATCTGACCCGTATATTCTTAACAAAACTTGAAGCTTCGCATGTAAAATCGGAGCCGCTGCTTCACCGACTGTTCGCACGCAAACCAAAACTGAAACCGGGATACAAAGAGGTGCATGGTCGAATAGCGGTTACGAGCGAAAAGGCGTTCTTGAAGGATCAACTGAATCTACTTCGATTGTTCGAAGAAGCGCTTCGAACTGGATTGCTAATTCATCCGGATGCCATGCGATTGATACAAGCCAATCTCGCGCTTATCGACGATGAGTTTCGTGCCACGCCAGAAGCGCAGAGGCTATTCCTGGACCTACTACTGAAACATGGAAATCCCGAGCGCGCCTTAAGGCGCATGAATGAGCTCGGAGTGCTTTCCGTCTTCATTCCAGAATTTCAAGCCATTCAAGCCATGATGCAGTTCAATATGTACCATAGTTACACTGTGGATGAGCACATTATTAAGTGCATCAGCCAACTGGCCAAGATAGAGCGCCGTGAATTGATCGAGGAGTTACCGGTCGCCTCATCGATCCTTGATGAAGGCGTTAATCGACGAACATTATATGTTGCTCTTCTTTTGCATGACTTGGGAAAAGGGCGCGACGAAGATCATTCTATTCTGGGGGCAAAGATTGCCCGCCGTGTTGCCCCCAGGCTCGGATTGAAACCCGCCGAATGCGAAACCGTCGAATGGCTGGTCCGCTATCACCTTCTGATGTCTGATGTGGCACAAAAACGCGATATTGCAGACCCACGAACCGTGCGCGACTTTGCGAAGGCAGTGCAAACCAAGGAACGGCTTGATCTGCTTTGCGTGTTAACGGTTTGCGACATTCGAGGTGTTGGGCCAGATACTTGGAATAATTGGAAAGCATCGCTGATCCGAGCGCTCTATCGTCAGACGAGACGCGCAATGGAGGGTGGACTAGAGGCGCTCAATCGCGAACAGCGCGGAACCGATGCCAAGCGCAACCTACGCGAGGCATTGTCTGACTGGTCAGCAAAAGACCTCAAGGCTGAAACGAACAGACATTACCCTCCCTACTGGCAGGGTTTGCACGTGACCGCACATGTGGACTTTGCCGAACTACTGCGTGATCTCGAGGAGGGTGAGATCGCAATCAAACTGCACCCGGATGAGGATCGCGACGCCACGCGTGTTTGTTTTGCTTTGGCCGATCACCCGGGCATATTTTCCCGCCTCGCTGGCTCACTGGCACTCGTTGGTGCCAATGTTGTCGATGCGCGTACCTACACGTCAAAGGACGGCTTCGCGACCGCAGCTTTCTGGATACAAGATGCAGAAGGAAAACCTTACGAGGCATCGCGCCTCACCCGCCTTAAGCAGACGATCAACAAAATTCTGAAGGGCGAAGTCGTTGCACGAGATGCGATTAAGTCGCGCGACAAGATTAAGAAACGCGAACGTGCGTTCCGCGTGCCGACGCATATCACTTTCGACAATGAAGGGTCAGAGATTTACACAATTATAGAGGTTGATACGCGCGACCGCCCGGGTCTGCTTTATGATCTCACGCGCACGCTCGCCAATTCCAACGTTTATATCAATTCCGCCGTAATCGCGACTTATGGCGAACAAGTCGTTGATGCCTTTTACGTCAAGGACATGTTTGGCTTAAAGTTTCATTCGGCGAGTAAACAGAAAACGCTGGAGAAGAAGCTGCGCGAGGCGATTGAACGAGGTGCCGAAGACGCTCGCAAATAAATCGCGCGTGGTACCATTTTAGATAGGACAGCCATCTTCGTCACAGCTTTCCGATTTGGACGCAGTTGCAGCAACCGACTTTGACCCGGGCAACGCTTCTTCCGAAGCGAGCGCCATAATCTGGGCGCCGAGTTGCAAATCTTCGACTTGACCGAAATGTTGAAACCGCCGCCGACCTTGGCGATCGATTAAGATGAGGCTTGGCGTTCCCTGCAACTCATAGGCCGTCATCGTTTTTGGCAAGCGTCCCTTTTTGCCCTGCTGATCAACCGCCACGGGGAAACGAATTCTGTATTCGTAAAGAAAAGCCTCTAGCGAGGTCGGCGTCTGAGCTTCATGATGCTCAAACACACTGTGCAAGCCAATTACTTGCACGTCCGGCGACTTGAACATCAGTTCGACGCGCTTCGCCTGCGGTAGGCCCGTGCTCACGCAACCGGGGCAAAGCATTTGAAAAGCCTCTATAACGACAACCGAGCCGCGCAGGCTTTCCAGCGTCAAGTTTTCCTTGGTGTTGAACCACTTTTCGACTTCAAGACTTGGGGCTTGATCGCCCCAAGCCGAATCCATCCTATTCATTGACCCGTCCTGGTAAACTCAGATCGCCTGATGCGACATCAAAAACGGCGGAAACGCAAAGCAAAGGTGCGTGAATGCTCTCACTAACGCGGAGCCCTGCGGTCACCCCGTCATAAGACGCGTTTTCCACTGTCGCTATGTTTTCAAAGGGGACACGAACTTCTACAGTTTCTTGGTCAAACGTGGGGTCCCAGCCTGGGCTGTCGATCAGAATTGGTAAACCGGGCCAGGTTTTCGGTAGTCTTGGCTTCGCGCCTGATGGAATGTCGATGACTTTCAGCCCTGCTTCTCCACACGCATCATCCTGTCCTAGCACAACCCAATGGCTATGCCAGAGATCACCATCATTGTCGGTTTTACCGTCCCCATTTTCATCGAACAAAGGCGTATCGTCGAAATCCGGGTGCGAGGTAACCGCCAAGGCCAGGATACCAGCTTCCTTTTGGAAACCGACCTCATAAGGATCAATACTCGTTGGCCAAACGTAAGAGAACACGTCACTGCCAGCGAGCTTGCCAGATTTCGATGGTATGCTACCGCCTGCGCGCTCTGACACCGCAATATGGAAAACAGCCACATTTCTGTCTGTAGTGATTTTCGCGTGGATCAAGTCGAATGACGCTTCGACAGTATCTGATGCCGCAGCCTGGATACCCCCGTGATGACCCCCATCGGCAAAACTGGGTGTCGAGAAGGCCATCAGAGAGGTGGCAAAAAGCGCCGTGATGTCTGTTTTTGAAATCCAGTTTCGCCTGCGAACGGCGTGGTCAAACTCTATGTTTTGTGTCATGTGTTTCTAGTCTCCTGTTTGTCGCAAGCGGGTTGACGAATTCGGTGCTCCATTCGTTGCCGCGGATGGGGCGTCCTTATTTTCGCGATTATATTTATCGCGATAAGTAATTCCTAAAGCGCTCACCAAGGCATGTCAATAATTTATTTATCGCGATAAAAAAGGCTGCTATAAGCATTCTATGGCAAACGACGCACAGATCGAACCTTTCCCATTGGATGAGCACCTTTGCTTTAGCATTTACGGTGCGCATCTTGCGTTGCAGCGCACATACAAACCCGTTCTTGATCAGCTCGGGCTTACCTATCCTCAATACCTGGCTTTGAGCCTTTTGTGGGAAAAGGACGCCCAAACTGTGGGGTCCATGGCGTCTGAGCTCGACTTAGAGCCATCTACAATGACCCCGCTTTTAAAACGTTTGGAGTCAGCCGATTTCGTTCAACGAACTCGGGATCCAAAGAACGAACGACAGGTTATCATCTCCCTGACCAGAAAAGGTAAAGCTGCGAGGTCAAATGCGAGCTGCCTGAAAGAGGCTTTGCTTAATGGGTCTGGTTTGAGCCTGAAGCAGATCAAAGAGCTAAATGGTATTGTGCAGACCCTGCGAGATTCACTTAAAGAGAACCTTAGTGATCGCTAATCACTCCTGTAGGTGCCAAAACGCACCTCTTCCCCGAAACCTGCCAATCGGGTAGCTTGTCGCAAAATAAACAAAACCACTGGCACGAGCATGAAACCCATACGCCTCCTTTCCGGGATCTTGACGGTCGGCGTTTGGACGATGGCGAGCCGTATTCTTGGATTTGTGCGCGATGTCCTGATTGCCGGGCTGATCGGACCCGGCATATTGATGGATGCGTATGTCGCAGCGTTCCGCCTGCCAAACCTGTTTCGGCGGTTCTTTGGCGAAGGCGCGTTTAACGCGGCCTTCGTGCCGATGTTCTCCAAACGGTTGGAGACGCAGGATGATCCAGAAGGGTTTGCAAGTCTGGCCCTGTCAGGGCTGAGCGTTGTTCTTTTGGTGCTAACCGGACTCGCGATGATCTTCATGCCTGCCCTGGTTTACGCCACAGCGGAAGGCTTCTTTGGCGACAAACGTTTCGATATCACGGTCGACTTCGCGCGCGTGGCATTCCCCTATATCATTTTCATTTCATTGGCCGCCTTGTTCTCAGGCGTTCTGAACGCGACAGGACGTTTTGCGGCTGCCGCCGCCGCGCCTGTGCTTCTCAACGTCATGCTCATAACGGCCATG
>JBCDDS010000137.1:0-9815 GCA_039180185.1 Pseudomonadota bacterium
GGCGAAACTTCTATTACGGCCTGTCCATTTTGCGCCCGAAATTTGTTGATCCAGGACTTGCTTGCGCCGCTGTGATCATACAGTTCAACAGAGAATGCAGAGGAGCCGCATAACATAGCTGCAACGATGGTCATGATCGTAAGCTTGCTCATATCTTTGCCTCACAAAAATCTACCAAGTCTTTAGCGCTTATGGCGTATTCTCTTCGACCATACTTGATAAAATCTCTAACGCTGCTTCGTGTTGCTCTTTTCCGGCAGCAGCCAATACCCGGCCGCCCTGATGCGGGGATCCGCCCAGCCAATCTGTGACAATTCCTCCGGCGGCCTCGATCACGGCAATGGGGGCTTGAATATCGTAAACACTTAGCCCCGCCTCTATCACGAGGTCCAACTGCCCGGCAGCCAAAAGCGCGTAGGCATAACAATCCATTCCATAGCGAGTGAAACGCACACTTTCAGACACAGCTTGAAACGCCAACATGTCCTGTTCGGTGCCAACCCGTGGGAAGGTTGTAAAAAGAACACTTTGGCTCAAGGGTCTGCTACCTCTGACGCTTAGGCGTTTCTTTCCGAGAGGGCCCAGGACTTGCGACATCCCAAGACCACCTTCAAATCGCTCGCCGATATAGGGTTGATCAATGATGCCGTAAATCGGACCAGTATCGTCGGCAACCGATATGAGAACGCCCCAAGTTGGCGTGCCCGCTACAAACCCGCGCGTACCGTCAATCGGGTCCAAAACCCACGTCAGGCCACTGGTTCCGCGTTGTCGTCCAAATTCTTCACCAATGATTGCATCGTCTGGACAGCGTAGAGCCAAAATATCACGCATGACTGCTTCTGCGGCTCTATCCGCCTGCGTGACCGGATCAAAGTCTTTGCTGTCTTTCGATTCCGCGTGAAGTTCAGATGCA
Organism: Pseudomonadota bacterium; assembly: GCA_039180185.1. GTDB lineage: Bacteria > Pseudomonadota > Alphaproteobacteria > Rhodobacterales > Rhodobacteraceae > Roseovarius. The sequence goes on from JBCDDS010000137.1 coordinate 917, forward strand.
CGGAACCAAGGCAGTATGGCCGTGCGCGCAGCATCTGCCAACGCATGCGCCGTTTCAATTATGTGAGTTTTTCTCAAAGCAAGCCAGCCTAACCACGCGTCGTAATGCCTGCATGGTTAGACAGGATTCAATTCAGGCTCAAGCCACGTCGCTCAAGACACGTGCAAGATCGAACAGACGACGGCGCTGGTTTTCTGGTATCGCATAATAAGAGCGCACGAGATCAAGCGCTTCTTTGTCGCCAAGCAAATCTGCAGGCACCATATCACCCGCGCTTTTTTCCTCTGCTTCGTTATCCAGCCCTTCGAAGAAAAAGCTGACATCAACATCCAGCGAATCCGCGATATCCCAGAGACGAGATGCACTGACACGGTTCGCGCCAGTTTCATACTTCTGGATCTGCTGAAACTTGATGCCGACGCTTTGAGCAAGTTGCTGTTGCGTCATACCTACGAGCCAACGGCGGTGCCGTATTCTCTTGCCGACATGAACATCGACTGGGTGCGGCATGGTATTTCCTTTCATTCTTAAGAACGGAACACTTTCTATTCATGTTCCGCAAAGTTACTAAGTCACTCTTTACAGCTGCGTGAATGTCAGCATGACGAAATGCTAGGCATATCATCAAATTTTTTCAAGAAATATGGCACCCCGTATAAGGGATTTGCATTTTATTTTTACAATCTTAGCGGGCGAACTCTCCTTTAGGATAGCACAACTGCAACCTGCAATGGCAGTTTGACACCTTACGCGCCAATCATTAATGCCGATTTTGGTTAAAAAAATAACAATCCTGCCAAGGATCACTACCAAATGCGCGCATTTCGAATTGATTCGGCTAAAACGAGGCCGAAACTGGTGGAAACCAACTTTGAAAAACCTCGTGATGGAGAAGTTGCGATTAGAATCGCAGCATGCGGTTTGAACTTTGCCGATCTGTTGATGATCAAAGGGGTTTATCAAGACACGCCGGAACCACCATTTACCCTTGGCATGGAAGTAGCAGGCACCGTGGTGTCACTTGGAAAAGGCGTATCCGGTTTCGAGCCCGGTGATCGCGTAGCCGTGTTTGCAGGTCAGGGTGGATTGGCAGAGTTCGGTAATTTTCCGGCCGATAGAGCCGTAAAACTGCCGGAAAGCATGCCATTCGAGGACGCTGCCGCATTTCAGATCGCTTACGGCACAAGCCATGTGGCCTTGGCTCATAAAGCGAAACTGGCAGCCGGCGAAACACTCTTAGTACTCGGCGCTGCGGGCGGTGTTGGTCTGACAGCAGTCGAAATCGGCAAACACATGGGCGCGCACGTCGTTGCCTGCGCTCGCGGAAAAGACAAACTTGAGATTGCAAAAAACGCAGGAGCCGATCACCTGATTGACGCAAAAACAGACGACATTCGCGAAGTATGTCAGTCGCTAGGTGGTATAGATGTCGTGTATGACCCAGTTGGTGGAGACCAATTCAAAGCAGCCTTCCGCGCTTGTAAACCAGAGGCACGTATTCTGGCGATTGGGTTTGCGAGCGGCGAGGTGCCGCAAATCCCTGCCAACCACCTACTGGTGAAGAACATCGATGTTATGGGCCTTTACTGGGGTGGCTACCTGACCTTTCGCCCTGAGGTGGTTACCGACAGCCTCGCAACCTTACTCGAATGGTACATGTCTGGAAAAATTCGCCCGCATATCGGAGCGACTTTTCCACTCGCGCAGGCGCAGGATGGTCTCGATCTTTTGGCAAACCGAAAGTCGACGGGCAAGGTTGTGATCCGTATCGACTAAGCCTGGCGCAACATAGCTGGAGGTGTCGCGTCATAGCCGTGGCGCAAAAGCTCCGCCATTTTCTGCATAACTTCGTCGCGATCATTACCGCCATAGAGGTTGATCTGCTGTACTCCCAGTTCCGGTAGCACTCCAGGCGCACTAATTGCCTCCAAGTGCGGTGGAATACTGGTTTCCAACAATGCACCCACGGCCAAATCAGCACTAATAAGGGCCTCGACGGAGCGGTCTTCGTCAGACTCGATTGCCAGCTCCCAGTCAATGCCGACCGCATCAAGCCTGCGCATGACAATTGGACGGAAGATACAAAATTTGCAGAAGCCAAGGCGAAGAGGCCGCTTCTTCCAGGCCTGCCCGCCAAGTGCGCCCACCCATTTGAGGGGTGTCTCTGCCAATGTCTCGCCTCCTGGTCCCGCTCGCTCCTCGGTGGTCAGAATCATATTGACCTCACCGTGCTTGAGCTCTTCATGCAGTTTCACCGTACTCGACGACTTCAGAACTACGTTTACGCGCGGATAAATGCTGCTGAATGTCTTTAGCACTCGGGGAATGACAGGATAGACGATATCGTGCGGCACTCCGATGACAATCTGTCCTTCATAAATCTCATCTGAAAGTCGACCCACAGCTTCGTCATTCAAATCAACAATACGACGTGCAAAGGTTAAAAGCTGCTCACCAGATGCTGTAAGAGAAACGCGACGGTTTGTACGGTCCAGAAGCTCGATGCCCAGCATTTCCTCAAGTCTCTTAAGCTGCATGGAGACCGCAGATTGCGTCAGGTTAAGCACTTGCGCCGCGCGCGTAACGCCGCCCTGTTCGGAAACGGCAAGAAATGAACGCAACGTCGTCATGTCGAGATTTCGCATGTATCACAATCCTTGATGAATCATATGTTAAACATTCATTTTAAAAATCATACAGCATATGCCACATACATCAACATCTGAAATGTTTTAATCTGAAACATCACGAAAACCGAAGGAATAGCGTTATGAGCACTCTGATCCAAACCCAAAAACGTCGCTTGAACACCGGCTTTGGCTGGAACCTGGTACAGATGATTGCGACATATCGCCAACGCCGCGCGCTCGCCCGATTGGATGATAGAGCGCTGAACGACATTGGCATCACCCGTCAAGATGCTGAAAAAGAAGCAAAAAGGGTATTCTGGGACATTTGAGCCCGTTGATGTCACAGAAACAGATTTTGCATCAATTCAAGCTTTGATTTGCTTGAAATTAAGTCATCACTTTCCGATATTATAGACAGAGCCCGCTTTGGGCTTTGTCTTGAAAACCAAAGTAGACTTACTTGGGACACTTATTCGGAGGCTTTGATGGCTGAATTCGAAACAATCCGGTCGGCAGCTGGTGCCCGCACCGCCGCGATTGATGAGGGTCTGCGCACCCACATGAACAAAGTATATGGCACCATGTCTATCGGCATGTTGCTGACCTTTGCAGCAGCCTGGGCCGTGGGCAACAACGCAGCGATGATGAATACATTGTTCACGGGCTTCACCCGTTACATCGTGATGTTCGCACCTTTGATAATGGTCTTTGCATTTGGTGCGATGATCAACAGGTTGTCCGCCGCTGCGGCACAGCTTTTCTTCTACGCGTTCGCCGCAGTCATGGGCGTGTCGATCTCGTACATCTTTGTGGTGTTCACAGATTTCTCGATCGCACAGATCTTCCTTGTGACGGCCATTGCGTTCGCAGGCCTTTCACTTTGGGGCTACACCACCAAGAAAGACATCTCTGGTTGGGGTAGTTTCCTCATCATGGGCGTGATCGGCCTGATCGTTGCATCTATCATCAACATCTTTTTGGGGTCACCGGCGATTATGTTTGCGATCTCGATCCTTGGTGTGCTGATCTTCGCGGGCCTTACGGCTTATGACACGCAGAAAATCAAGAACACATACCTCGCACACGCCCACAGCGGCGATAGTGAGTGGCTTGGTAAAGCGGCCATCATGGGCGCGCTTAACCTGTATCTTGATTTCATCAATATGTTCATGTTCCTGCTACAGCTACTTGGCAATCGGGAATAAGAGCTAACGATAAAGACGAAAAGGCCGGTCCAAGTGACCGGCCTTTTTACTTCATGCTGCTCGTAGAACTGCGCCGCCGAGACCGCGCACGCCTTGGCTCGTAAGATCAGAAACAAGTGCTGCATGATCTAAATTCTGCACCGCTGATCCCTCCGCAAGTGCAATGGCAGCAGCCGTACCTATTGCCTGACCCATTGCCATGCATTGCGGCATGCCACGGACAGAGGCAAAAGCCTCTGCATCAGCACAAAGGATGCGTCCGGCGAACATAAGGTTCTCAATTTCTGCGGGCACCAGAGAGCGGAACGGAATTGTGTAATAGCTACCTTCGTTCACGATTGCATCATGGGTCATTTGCGTGCCCCGCATCACGTCATCGATTGGATTATCACAACATACGATTCCATCTGCAAATTTCGTGGCCTTACGCAGGTCTTCTCCGGTGACGCGGTAGAGCCCTTCGAGCTTGCGTGTTTCTCGAACACCAACGGTCGGACCAATCTGCGCCATACGGGCGTTTTCAAAGCCCGGCACATCGCTTCGCAGGAACTCAGAGAGTTGCAGACAGCGCCGCCTACCCTCTTGTGTCGCGCGACTGACCGCCTGCGGATCAGTTCCATCTACACCGCGGATCACGACTGAATTGCAAAACACCGTGTCCCGATGAAAGCCACGCATCAGATAAAGCTGCGCCAGATCTGGGTGCAGACGTCCCTCCGCGATGCCTTTTGCGGCATGCCTGCTGAAATACGGATCATCTTCGGCAAAGACATGCTTCCAATCCGCGTCAAGCATGTGAAAGGAAAGCGTGACCCCCATCATGTTGCCGTGCCCATCTCCAAGCGCATAAGGCACACCTGCTTTTGCGGAAATGTCAGCATCACCTGAGCAATCAAGCACGATACGCGGGCTTACTTGAAAAGGTCCGTGTCGGTCGTAGCACGACACGGATGCAATCCTGCGATCCTGCACATGGGGCTCTATAGCCGTAGCATTTAGACGCACCGTCACATTCGCCTCTTCCAACATCTCGAACATGGTCAGCGTTGCGATTTCGTGGTCATACTGAATTTCCGGTCCGAAATTCGCCAACGTACAGGGTCGTGCCTCTGCGGCTGGTGGTGACATGGACGTCAGGCGCTCTGTGAGCTCTTGCATAAGTCCACCAATCATCACACCGGCGGGATAAGCCGCCCCCCAAGGCATACCTGGGCAAAACGCCATAACGCCCCCGACCTTACTACTGGCCTCTAACAAGACAACGTCGAGCCCCTTACGACCAGCTGCTACGGCAGCCCCGAAGCCAGCGGTCCCACCGCCAATAACAAGTACGTCAGTTGATTTCATACGACAAAGTAAGCGAGGCAAAACAAGCTTTGTCAAATTCGTTCAATAGACCATCAATATCAGGGCAACGTAGGGCTAATCATATAAAGCGCACGCAAGGCTACGCCTGGATCTGCGCCAGGCAGAACACTCTTGAAGGCACGTTGCATAGTCCCTCGCGCATACATTTTTGAAAGACCTGTATCGACCAAAAGGCGGAATTCACTATCACCACGCTTCAACGCCAGACCATGTTTCTCGATTGTAAGTATATCATCCAAGAGCCTGAAACGATTGCTTAGATTGTCGGACACATAGTACGCAAGCAGAATGGACATGTCGGCGAAATAGGCATCAATTTGGCCGGAAACTAAAGCATTGATACCGTTTTTGTGGTTGTTAAAACGTTCCATCCGCGCTTCTAACCCAGCAGATTCAAATGAGTTTTTGACGGCCTGCTCAGTCGTTGTTTCGCTGCGCATACCGACAGTCTTGCCGTCCAACTCGGTCATTGATTTGGCGCCATCGCGTGGCAAAATCACAGAACTGCCATCCACGTAAGTTGGAATGGAAAAATCGACAAGCTTGCGTCGCTCCAGTGTTATCGTTGCAGCTCCGCACAGGAGATCGATTTCACCATTGGCAACCTTGTCAAAACGGTTCTTTGTATCGACTGGTACATACTCAACATTAAGGTCGTCAATTTTCAAAACTGTCGCTATTTCCTTCGCGAGTTCTGAACAAATCATTGGGGAATAGCCAGCAGGTAGATTTTGGCTATCCAAGAAAGAAAGCGGCGGTGCATCCACGCGGTACCCCAGCTTTATCTGCTGTGTTTCCTTTATCCGGTCTATGGTCTGTGCTGTTGCGCTGCTGGCTAACACCAGGAGCAGCGTCGTTACGAAAGCAAAATTGCGCATGAAACCGTCCCTTTTTCGTTTTCGACATTAGAAAATCTCAACAATCCTGTGACTATAGTTATCCATTTTTTGCCTAGCACCATCACAATCTTTCGTAACTTTCAAAATCCTCCAGAATCTCCTTCGCAACTTCCTCTGCTTCGGCATCCGGTAGTCTTTTCGCAGCAGACAATGTCACGTGCTTCTCTACGATGTATTGCCGTGAGGTTATGTCGGTTTTTTCATGTAAGGGGATCACATGTGCATGGACATGATTGACATCTCCGCCGGTGAGTACAAATCCGACACGCTCAACACGGTAAAGACGTTTTAAATGTCTTGCGAGTCTTTGACCCAGGTGCAGGATCTTACAGGAAAGTTCGGGCGGTAGATCATCAAAGTAGTCAAAGTGTGTCTTTGGAATAATTTGAAGATGACCTCGTCGAATGGGCGATCTGTCGACAAAAGCAAGCAAGTCCTGATCTTCAAAAACTGTGAATGCTTGTGACGTACCGTCAGCGATTTTGCAGAAGGGGCAATTTACAGGCATTTGGAATTCCTTCCTTGAATTCACAGGCGCCCAGAAACGCAAAAACCGCACCTCATAGGCGCGGTTTTTGCGTTTATTGGAAAGGCTGAAAGCTTACTTTATTTTGCCTTCCTTATACTCGACATGCTTACGCGCGACCGGATCATATTTCCGCACAACCATTTTCTCGGTCATTGTGCGCGCGTTCTTTTTGGTCACGTAAAAGTGGCCCGTGTCAGCGGTCGAGTTCAGACGAATCTTGATCGTGGTTGGCTTCGCCATTTTATCTCTCCTGAAGCGGCGCGCTGGAGCGGTCCGCAAACGTCTCGTGAAGCATGCCTTTTAAACGGGCGGGCTAATGTGTCAACCGAAAACTAGTTCGAACTGACCCGTGTCGGCATCCGATAAAAATGATGAAAACCAATCGTTGCCGTGCGTGGGTAAACACGTGACCAACGCGGTGCCACAGCCTTGGTATGATAATGCGTGGCGCCATCTGTGAGTTTGCGAGATCCACCGTTCACCATCAGATGGGCAACCCTGCCGACACGCTCATAAGCGTCTTGCTCCGCAATAGTTTCCTTCAAACCGTCGCAACGATACGTGAACTGACATCCATACTTCCGTCCTGTACCCTGGCTGATCACGCCGCAGACGGTGTCGGGAAATGCAGAGCTATCCACACGGTTGAGAATAACCTCAGCCACTGCAAACTGGCCCTTTACGCTTTCGCCACGCGCCTCGAAGTAGAGAGCTTCGGCAAGACAATGCCATTGCTCACCACCAAACTCGAAAGTCTGCGAGCTGAGCCAGTCGTGCGAATACACGATGTCCTTGCTGGTATCGATGACGAACTCATCGGGCAGTGAAGCGATCACTAGATCGTTGCGATTAAGTTGCGCTCCACGATCTGGGTCCGCTGTTGCTCCAGAACCAATAAGCACAATAAGAACTATTGCTAGTTTCCGCATAGCTTGCCCCCCACGGCCAGTGTGACCCCCAGGCCACAGCTTCGGGCGTGGTTAAACAAATTTAACTGATAGGTCCAGCCCAAGTACCACTGACAAATTGTCTCTGTCCCAAGAACAATTCGTATATCTATATATTTCAGAGGTTTAGCTTTGAAAATTAAGGATCAGTATGGCCTATTTTATCCTTGATCGTGAGTTGCGCGGCGGCAAGTCGCGCTACTGGAACACGAAAAGGCGAGCATGAAACGTAGTCGAATCCGGCTGATCGACAAAACGCGATGGATTCTGGATTACCCCCATGTTCGCCGCAGATTGACAGAGTCAGCTTATCGGACACACTTCGTGCACGGGACGCGCCGAGGTTCAAAAGCTCTCCGACACCTTCAATATCCAGAACGTGAAACGGATCTTCTGGATAGACACCTTGTTGCACATATGCAGACATGAAACGCCCTGCATCGTCGCGCGACAGCCCATAGGTCATTTGGGTTAAATCATTTGTGCCAAAGCTAAGGAACGACAGATTGGGCGCGATCTCATCTGCCTTTAGCGCCGCCCGCGGTGTTTCCACCATCACACCCAGGTGATAGTCGAAATCTTCGCCGCTTTCTGTACGCACTGTCGCCGCCACCGCATCAAGATTGTTCTTCACCAACTCGACTTCGCGCTTGGCTGAAACCAGCGGAATCATAATCTCTGGCACGACGGGTATACCTTCACGACGGGCTTCCAAGGTCGCTTCGAAAATCGCGCGGGCCTGCATCTCGTAAATCTCGGGTATCGCTATGCCAAGCCGGACACCACGCATGCCCAGCATGGGATTATACTCACCTAGCGATTCAATCCGAAGCGCGACGTCGGCAACCGGCAGGTCGAGCGCCTCAGCAAGCTCGCGGATACCGTGCCGGTCAGAGGGGAGATACTCGTGCAAAGGCGGGTCTAGTAGGCGAATACAAACCGGATGACCCTCCATGATGCGAAACAACTCGATGAAGTCCGCGCGTTGCATCGGCAAAAGCATCTCAAGCGCGCTTGCCCGATCCGCACCTGTATCAGCGAAAATCATCTCCCGCATGGCAGTTAGACGATCGGGCTCAATGAACATGTGTTCTGTGCGGCAAAGCCCAATACCTTGCGCCTTAAAGGTACGTGCCACTTCAGCGTCGGCAGGCGTATCAGCGTTGGCACGCACCGCAATGTCTCGAATTTCATCCGCCCACAGCATTAAAGTTTTGAAAGACTCGTCTCGCGCTGCCTGCAGCGTTGGCGCCTCACCGGCCAGAACTTCGCCGCTGCTGCCATCGATTGTGATCGTATCGCCTGCGCCAAATGAACGACC
>JBCDDS010000138.1:0-9404 GCA_039180185.1 Pseudomonadota bacterium
CGCCCGTCGCGCCAGCGCCTGACAGAGTTGGGCTGGATCGATATCACCGTCCAACGGATCCCATAGACCGCCAATCAGGTTATCGGTGGAAATAAGCGGATGACGGCGCGCGCATTCTTCTGCATCGATCACTTCAAAATGTACATCCATACCGCGCGCCATTGACGTGAAATGTCGGTAGCCGTCCATTTGCGCTTCAGTATTGGCAAGTCGAATGCCACCATCACCGTGGTGATAATTGATTGGATATTCAGGATCATCCGCCAACTCTTTGTAAAGTTTGATCGAATGGGTTTTCAGACCAACCATGGTCTGGTTCATGCCAAAATTCGTTACCTGGGCAGCAGAATGCCATGTCGTGCCGGAAGTCAGCTCATCACGCTCAACAAGCACCACGTCGGTCCAACCTTCTTGGGTCAGATGGTAGAGCGTAGAACACCCGGCGATACCACCGCCGATCACAACGCAACGCGTTTGGGTTTTCATGGCTAGTCTCCGTTTAAGACTTTCAAGGTATGGGGCGCATTTGCGCTATGGGGGTCAATCGAACTGGCGTCGGATTGGAAAAATTAGAATAAGATATTTCAAAAGTTTTGATATTAGATCAAAACCATTGCGCGTGCGACGCTGCATTCGCCAGATATTGGTGTATTCAATTTGGGAGCGTGCATGAGCGGGTCTCGCAGATCAGGACGTCGTCAACGATTGGCCAAAGCGGCCAAACCACCGGCGATCAACCCCGCGCCGCCCGGTCAGCTGGGCGGGCAATATAGACCGCTGAGCGACGCTGATTTGGAAGCGATTTTTCAGACCGCGCTTGATCTGCTTGCTCGGCTCGGTATGGGCGAAGTTCCCGATCGCTTGGCTGATCTTTTAATAAGGAACGGTTCGCAGCGTGTTGAAAATGAAAGGATTTCTATTCCGACTCCTTTAGTCAAGGACGCGATTGCGAGCGCCACTAAAACCTTCACCTTTGAGGGACGCGATCCAAAGCGATCAATCCAGGTTGGTGGCAAATCAGTTCATTTTGGTACGGGCGGTGCAGCGGTGCAGGTGCTTGATCTTGATACCGGGTTGTACAGAGAGGCGACCCTCAAGGATTTGCATGACTTCACGCGCTTGCAGGATACTTTGACAAACGTCAGCTGGTTCACCCGCTGTTGCATCGCGACGGACATCGAGGAAGTCTACGACCTGGATGTGAACACGGCGTATGCGCTTATCGCCAATACGACCAAGCCCGTTGCCACTGCTTTCACAGTGGCTGAGAATGTTGCTCCAATTGTGGAGATGCTCGATATCGCCTCCGGTGGACCGGGAAAATTCGCCGAACGACCTTGGCTAAAGGCGCATATCAGCCCGGTGATCAGCCCAATGCGTTACGGAAAAGATGCTGTAGACGTGACCTTCGCGTGCCTGGAACACAACATTCCAGTTTCGTTGATCACTGCCGCACAGGCTGGTGCTACAGCACCGGCTACGCTTGCTGGCTTCCTAGCGCAGTCATTGGCGGAAACTCTGGCGAGTCTTGTGATGGTGCACGTGATCAAACCAGGCCATCCAATGATCTTTTCTAACTGGCCTCTGGTGATTGACCTGCGCACTGGCGCCTTCGCTGGCGGAGGAGGCGAAATTGCTGTTCTCAACGCTGCCTCAGCCCAATTAAGCAATTGGCTCGGTCTGCCAAGCGGCGTCGCCGCTGCGATGTCGGACGCGAAAGCCATTGATGCGCAATATGGTGCAGAGAAAGGGCTCACCACAATGGCGGCCGCACTTGCGGGCGGCAATTTAATCTACGAAAGCTCCGGTATGACTGCGTCTTTACTGGGCGCAAGCTTTGAGGCCTTCATTCTGGATGATGAGATGCATGCGGCCACATACAGGGCGTTGCGAGGCGTCGAAGTTACAAAAGACAATCTGGGCTTTGACGCGATCTGCGATGCCATATTGGGAGAAGGTCATTTTTTGGGTGGCGCACATACCTTTGAAGCCATGGAACGCGACTATGTCTATCCGTCTCTGGCAGATCGCGACATGCCACGTGCTTGGGAAGAAAAGGGTGCGCCCGATGCATGGACCGTGGCCAATGCAAGGGTGCGTGAGATACTCAATGAACATCGACCGCAGTACCTGACGCCGGATCAAGACGCCGAAATCCGCGCACGGTTCAATATTCTTTTATGAGCACCGAGACTAATCGTGCTCGCTGAGAACCCGGAAACTCTTCTTTAGCCAAGGGAGGTTTTCAGTGCATGGTTTTACCGCGCGGTTTTCGATTAGGCGTCTAAGAGTTTCTGTGACGGCGCGTGTGGCACCAAGATCGGAAAGCTCGGTCGTAAAAGCGCTGATCGTACGGGAGAAGTCCTTGCCCGGAAAAGGTTCTAGCTTAATATCGCGGTGCAGGACGCGTGCGCGCATGAAATTGGTTGGCGTGGTGATCGTCCATCCGGTGCCGTTCGCGACCAGAGCCATCAGCGTTTGGTTGCTGTCGAATTCATGCTGTGCGGGCAGGGGTTTGCGTAATCTACGCAGCTGCTGCTCGATCTGTGCGGCCATAATCTGATTGGCGGAGTACCGCAGAAAAGGCAATTCAGAGGCGTTTTGAAACAGGTTTTTGGCATCAAGTTCACTGGAGGCCGGTAGCGCAACTACGAATGGGTCGCGTAGAATTGGTGTCTCCACCAGGTCTGCAGGCACATCGTTTGGCCGCGAAGCCACGCCGATATCGATTGAGCGATCACGCAGCATCTGCAGAATGTCGTGGCTGGCGCGGGTGAGATGACGAAACTGACAACGCGGCATGGCAGAGTTGAGCAGCCGGGCTAATTCCGGCGCGATTTCAGTGTCGAAGTCTTCGATTAGAGCCAGCGATAATCGTCGTGTGCCGGGGACAGTGCCCGATTTTGCCTCTGTTTCCGCTTTTCGGATCAGTTGCAGCGCTTGGTCGATGCTTTGCTGAAAAACAGCGCCCGCTGGCGTCACGCGCAACGGCCTGTGTGCATGATCAAAAAGAGGCGTGCCGATGCAACTCTCCAGCTTTCGCAAGTGGTGTGATGCGGTTCCGATAGAGAGCTCGGTTTCGCGCGCCGCAGTTTGAACCGAACCGGTCTTTGCCAACGCGCTAAACACTTCAAGCGATTTAAGGCTGAATTCAGAAGGTTTCAAAACTACATCTCCATAAAGGCTGTAATTTGAAAACTACTATTTGAATAATTGGAAAGTAAAGCGACCGTATCAGGCCGCTTCGCGCACCTCTTTTAGCTCAAGGCGCGTCTCACGCCACAGAGCTGGAAGTGTCTGCAGCGCTAGATGCGCTTTATGCGGTTCACCCTCAACCAAAGCTGCTTCCGCATGACTCAAGGCTGATCTCAGAGCTGTCGCGCCAAACGTGGCGGCGGACCCCGCAAAACGGTGCAACTCGGACGTGATCCCATCGCTTGCGTGTTCTGGGAGATCGGAGAGCATGCGAATGAACGCGTCGCCTTCGCTTTCAAATCGTTCCAACAGATCATTGAAGCCTCGCGGCGGTAATGTCTCTTGCAACTGCCTTAGCACCAGCATGTCGATAGGTGTATTGGACGACAATGCTGGCATATTGTCTTCCGCGAGGTTTCCGGCGACCAGATCGCGCAGCGCTGAGCGACGGAGCGGTTTGGGAATAACTGCTTCTGCGTTGAGACCTGCGAACTGGTCAGGCGCGTCAAGTTCGATATGTGCCGTGAGAAAAATCAAACGAGCATCGGCGGAAAGGCCGTCTGATGCGCGAATGCGCCGTGCAGTTTCTACGCCATTGATCCCCGGCATGCGAATATCCATCAAGATAAGATCAAAGGCGTTTTGTGTTGCAAACGCGATGGCGCTATGGCCCTCGGCCGCGGACTTAACGTCGTGACCATCTTTTCGCAGCATTTCACACAACACAAATCGGTTTGCGTTGTTGTCTTCAACGACAAGGATTGATTTAGATTTAGGCTGGAGTTTTTCTTCAGCTTTGGTGGATTCCGGCCTCTGTATAGACGTCTTGAGATGGCTCGCTTTAGGCAGGGGCAGTTTCACCCAAAACAGGCTGCCTTCTCCCTCAATGCTCTCTGCGCCAATCTTGCCACCCATCAATGTTACAAGCTCACGAACGATCCCAAGGCCAAGTCCTGTGCCAGGCACATCTTGGTCATCAGGCCCCGAGACGCGAACGAAATCATCGAATATTCGCGTCATGTTCTCGTCGGAAATCCCAATCCCTGTATCGGCGATCTGTACCTCGACGCAATCGTCATCACCGGGCAATCGCGTCGCTTCGACGGTGACTTCGCCATTACGAGTGAACTTCACTGCGTTCGAAATAAGATTGACCAATACCTGAAGAACTCGCGCACGATCCCCTTCCACCAGTCCGAGGGGCCCTCCGGGAATGTTAACTCGCAACACGGTGTTGGCCTCTTCAGCATGAGGCGACTGTCCGTTCGCGGCCTCTTCAATGAGTTCGCCAAGGTCAAAGACGCCCTTGTTCAGAGAGAGCTGCCCGGCACCGGCCTGTGTGCGATCAAGTGCATCGTTGATCTGCGTCAAAAGCTGCTGACCTGCGCTCTGAATTATTCTGCAATACTGATGTTGCTCCGCACTCAGTCTACTGTCCTCCAGCAGATCTACGGTGCCCAGGATGCCGTTGAGAGGCGTGCGCATTTCATGACTAATCATGCCAAGAAAGCGTGCCTGCGCCTGTTCGCTAGCCAATGCCCTGTCGCGTGTTTGACGCATTTCTGTTTCCGCTTCGACACGGCGAGAGATATTGCGCAGGTAACAGACGCAGACCTCTTTGTCGTCTTGCCAGCCGAGATTTGCAGAAAGCTCGACAGGAAACAGGGTCTGATCCTTTCCGCGAGCCAAAAGTTTGGAGCATCGATTTGGCCCGTTTCTGCAAGAATCCAACAATTGTTTTCCAGAGACTGCTTTTAGAACATCGGGAGATTCCGGACGTATAAGTACGTCCTCAATTGTACGTCGCACTCCATCGTGAGAGATTAGATCGAGTTCAGTCTCAGCAGCTGTATTTGACTGAACAATCATACCTGTTTTGTCTACGACCAGAATTGCATCAAGCGCCGTATTCAATACTGTGCTCAGCCGTCGCAAGTTATTGCGGTTGTCAATGGCGCGACGACGATGTCGCCGATAAAGGCGCCAAAGCTGAACCATAAGAACCAGCATGGCAATTACCATAACTGCGCTCAAAACCGTAAGCTCAATCAGTTTTCCGGTCAGTGCTTTGCGGTCTTCTTCAGAGCGTTGAGCCTGAACAACAACGGATGCGCTGGCTATGTCGTTGACTGCTTTTGATAAAGAAGCAATTTGCGCGTGAATCGCATTGCCTTGCAAAAACAAGGCCTCAGATGGGCCGTCTACAACCGGCAACAAGCTATCCAAATTTGCCAGGACACTGTTTAGGCTCTGTTCTGGTTCTTTGCCTTCCAATACGTCAAAATATGCTGCACCGGTGTGTAGAATATTCACGCGGCTATAGAATGCATTGAACCGGCGATTGAATTCGGAGACCAGCTCTGTATCAACTGACTCAGTCAATGTGAGTGCACTGGACGCTTTGAGCAGTTTGATGTGATCCACTTCAAGCTGCGCCATTGTGTACTGAATGTTATCGCTCTGCGTTGCGCTATAATCATCAAGACGAAAAAATACTTGCGACGCCGATATGACCACTGCGACGATCAGGAGGTAGACGAGACCACTTAACCCGAAAAGATGATACTTTTTTGTCAGCCCGTTTGGCACTTTATGCATCGCCCCGGCAAGTCAGAGTTTCTGTTGAACAATGTGCAACACTACTGTGAAACGGAGATACGGTCCAGTTGCCAAATACTTTTGGAATAAATGGTTTCAGTTCTAAATGCTGGATCGGAGTCGTAGTTCCAAACGATCCAAAACGGACCTTTCTTACGAGGCGACAAGAACGCTCCGTTGCGTTTGAAAGCGAGCATGGCGCCTCCTGACTCAAAATCTGAAACTGGTAGGGAAACTGAATAATCATTGAGGGCAGTTAGGGTGACCGTTCCTTCCGTCACGTCCAAGTCTTGTAACAGGTCCGCCATCCACACGCCCATGAATTCTTGATCGCCTTGTGTCCATGGTGTTGAGGTGACAAAGCTCACGTTTTTAAATGCTTGCAAATCACTCAGTGTGAGCAGAATTGATTTCTGTTCAGCTGCCGCGATTCCATCCACGGTGATGGCTAGTGCCACACAAGAACCCACATCAGATTCTGATGTATTGCTTGCCGCAACAGGAGCAGAAAGCAAAAGCCAAATCAAAATCGTCCTAAAAAATAATCGCATAGCGCTTTAAGGTTTTCTCACGGTCAATACAGCACAACTTTAACTGGTGTATTAAGACTCAAGATGCACAATTTATAAAGCTGACCGAACGTACAGTATTGGAGCCAGTGTTGATGTGGCTTATTGTTAATCCAACGAACAATTCAAAAAAGTTGGAGCAGGCGACTTGGTGAAGCTTCTTTTAGCTGATGATCATGACTTGGTGCGTGAAACGCTGTCAGAGTTCATGTCGCGCGAAGCGGGGTTCGAAGTTATTCAGGCAAAAAATTTGACTGACGCCTTGGAAATGAATCGCCAACACGGTTCGTTTGACTTGGTGATATTGGATTACACAATGCCTGGCATGGATGCGCTCGGGGGATTGCAGGCCATGCGTGAAAAATGCGGTTGCCCGGTTGCTATTTTATCGGGAACTGCACCGCCACACGTCGCGCGACGTGCATTGCGATCCGGTGCCGCGGGCTTCATTCCAAAGACACTCGCTCCACAAGCCTTGGTCGACGCGGTGACAAAGATGCTGAAAGGCGAAACCTTTCTTCCAATTGATTTTCTCACGGAAGAAAACACCGGTGAGACGATGGTGAACCTGACGCCGCGTGAACGCGATGTGCTGTTAGGTGTGACCGAAGGCAAGCTCAACAAAGAGATTGCGCGTGATCTCGATATTCAAGAAGTCACCGTCAAGCTGCATGTCAAAACGCTGTCCAGAAAGCTTCGTGCCAAGAACCGCACCCACGCGGCGATGCTGGGCCGCGATATGGGTTTAATTTAAACGAAAACATGCTTAGGCGCTTTCGTTCCGGCTGCCCAATCTCAACGTTCAAAGATTACAGGAAACCAATCTTCCCGCAGCATTTGACCCGGTTTCATGTCGTGGCCGGGAAATGGTGGGGACGTCGGCCCAGGCCTTGCAACATAGCGGGCATCGTCCCCGACCAACCGAATGGAAAACGCGCGTCGGCGATCTTTGGTCTTATTGCCACGTGCCCCGTGCAGAATACCGTAGTTGAAAGCAACTGCATCACCCGGCTCCATAGGCCATTCTCGGATTTCCATATCTTGAGCATCCGGGTCTGGCACGGGCATGTACACGTCCGCATCAGGATAAAAGTTTTCTTCACTAAGCCAACGGGTTGGCAAAACCGGTTTGTCCCATTGGTGGCTTCCGGCCACGCATCGCAAGCTGGCCTCGCCAACGCGGTCCATCGGCGACCAGAAACTTACATTCTGCGTGCCATCCACAAAGTAATATGGCCCATCTTGGTGCCACGGCGTCGCTTTTGACGTGCCGGGTTCTTTTACCAGGACATGATCATGGAACATTTGAACGCGATTGGATTGCATAAGATCTGCTGCAACTTCCGCCGCAGGTGAGTTTTTAACCACGTCCTCGAATTCGGCAATGCGCGTCCAATTACAGTAATCATCGAAAAAGCGACCGCTTTCGCCTTGCTTTAGATTTTCAGCCGCATAAGGGCCCGGTTCGGCCATGTTTCGTTCAATCCCGGATCGAATGGTTTCGATATAATCCTTGAACAAGCCCTGCACCAACACGACGCCATCACGTTTGAACCTGTCGATGTGGCCTTGTGTGATTAGAGCGTGCATGTCCGTAGCCTCCGTTTTGCGAACCCTGTGTCTCTATCATGGTCATAGCGCTGGTTTCCACCGGCTTGACCACATCCGGTCACCACGACATGGTGGAACAAAACGGAGAGACAGCGTTGGGATTTTTACTGGAAGTCGGGCTGCCGCTCTCGTTGGCCTTTATCATGCTTACGCTCGGGATTGGACTGGTACCAGCTGACTTCAAACGAGTTATCGAGCGTGGCAAGCCGTTTCTGATCGGCGCCTCTTGTCAGATCGTGCTTTTGCCCATAGTGGCCTTTGTTCTGATTTACATCTTTCGCCTGGAGGGTGAGATCGCAGCGGGATTCATGTTGCTGAGTTTTTGTCCCGGTGGCGTGACCTCAAACGTTATATCCAAACTGGCGCGCGGGGACGTGGCACTTTCGGTTTCGCTCACGGCCCTTGTCTCTTTGCTGTCCATCGTGACGGTGCCAATTCTTGTGGCTTGGTCGGTTGGCTATTTTATGGGAACGGATGCACCACCTATTTCGGTTGCATCGCTGGCCATCGCGATGTTTTTGATCACGGCACTTCCGGTCGCGCTTGGCATGATAATACGAGTGCTGGCGCCGGGATTCGTCGCCAGGATTGAAAAGCTATTCCTGACCATAGCCAGTGTGCTTTTCGTCCTCATAATTGTCGCGGCTGTAGCGGCCAACTGGAGCACGCTTACTGCTAATTTTGCGGCACTCGGACCTGCCACAATGCTTTTGGTTGCGCTGATGCTTTCACTCGGCCTTACCATTGCGGGTGCATCGGGTCTCACATGGCAAGAGCGCAAGACAGTGGCCATTGAGGCGGGCATTCAAAACGGGACGCTCGGGATAACGCTCGCGCCGCTTGTCGTAGCGGGCTCAGTGGGTTTGCCAGCGATGGCGCTGCCCTCGGCAATATACGGGATTGCGATGTATGTCGTGACGATCCCGTTCGTCATTTGGCTCAGAGGTAAATGACAGACGCCACAGACGTGATCATCATTGGCGCGGGTCTGGCCGGACTCGCTGCCGCTGCAGAGCTTGGTGACCGCGGCAAGTCCGTTATCATTGTCGATCAGGAAGGCCCGCAAAACCTCGGGGGGCAGGCCTTCTGGTCACTCGGTGGGCTTTTCATGGTCGATACGCCTGAACAACGCCGCATGGGTATCCGCGATAGTCTTGATCTGGCGCGTGGCGATTGGGCGGGCTCTGCGCAGTTTGATCGCGTTGAAGATGATTGGCCTCGAAAATGGTCGGAGGCCTATCTCGAGTTTTCAGCCGGTGAGATGCGTGCGTGGCTGCACGCGATGGGGCACCGTTGGTTTCCCGTTGTGGGCTGGGCCGAACGCGGCGGCAGCTTTGCCGACGGCCATGGCAATTCAGTGCCGCGCTTTCATCTGACCTGGGGCACAGGGCCGGGCGTACTGGCACCATTTATTGCTCGTTGCGCGGAGCA
>JBCDDS010000139.1:0-9385 GCA_039180185.1 Pseudomonadota bacterium
GTTTGATCCTGGCTCAGAACGAACGCTGGCGGCAGGCCTAACACATGCAAGTCGAGCGCACCTTCGGGTGAGCGGCGGACGGGTTAGTAACGCGTGGGAACGTGCCCTTCTCTAAGGTATTACTCACCGTTTCCAGTGGCTATTCCTTAGAGAAGGGCACGTTCCCACGCGTTACTAACCCGTCCGCCGCTCACCCGAAGGTGCGCTCGACTTGCATGTGTTAGGCCTGCCGCCAGCGTTCGTTCTGAGCCAGGATCAAACTCTCAAGTTGAAAAGCTATTACCAGCTTATCCTTGACGTTCGAACCTCTGCACATCAATCCTGACCGGCTACGATCAGGACCGTCTCTGTTTGCAGTCAGGTACCAAAAGGTACGTAAGACCGACAAACAGTGAAGCTGACTATCCATCATCGGGGTTGGTCGAAACCTTGCCCTAGGTAGTTTGATATGCAGTACGTTGATCATCGAATAGACCAAACCGCCCACATATCTCTTCAGATACTCGCGATTTCAAAGAGCGCGAGAGACAAAATCAGCAGGATGCGCCTCTAACTTCTGGCGCGCCCGGCCTCAAAAAACTCTCATTATTAATTCCGCCGCGTAATCTCTTGCCGAGGCAATTGACCCGTTTTGCGTCCCGGCAGTGCTGTTGCGCTGTCGGTGAAGGGGTATTTACGTCCGGCAACCCATCCCTGCAACCCCTTTTTTTGCTAAACGTCATCTTTTTTTCAGAATTGGAGTTTTACCCTTATTTTATTGAGGAATTGGACAAATATCTGCAGGTCTGCACCACGATTGCTTGTCTACACCACTGCCTTTTCTGATCTGAAGTCGACGAAAGCAGCAGTTTTTACGGGGATTCCCCACCTTTTCCCAAAGACTCGTTCAGGTTTGGGGAATCGAACATGCTCAGCCTGAGGCGCTGTTAGCTGGCACTTGGCGCGCAGGTCGCTTGCTCCAATACCGCCAAGCGATCAGGCCCAAGATCAATGCGAGAAAAACGAGCGGACGCACCTGCCAACCTTTGACCAGCATTACGTAGTGAATACCACCAAGAACCGCCGCTAGATAAATCAGCTTATGTAAGTTGGACCAAGCCGCGCCACCGATCTTTCGGATTGAATAATTGTTTGACGTAACAGCCAGAGGCAACAAAATCGCAAAACTCGCCATACCAACTGTAATGTATGGCCGCTTCACAATGTCAGCCCATACTTCGCTCAAACGCTGGACATCCAAAACCGCCCAAACAAGAAGGTGCATGGCCACAAAGAAAAAACAAACCAAACCTATTGCGCGCCGAAACTGCATTAAGTTGATGCCTCCGATTTTCTTGAGCGGAGAAACACAAAGACCAGCGACGAGGAAGTAAAGTGCCATCTCGCCCATTTTGTGCTCAAGCGCTTTGACAGGATCTGCGCCAAGTTGATTGTTTATCCCAAGCCAAAGCATCCATGCGGCATATGCAAGGGCCAAAAAATAAAGTGACCAAGGCGGTACTTTACGCAACCCCTTATTTATTCGGTTTTTCACGCTCATCAGTAGAACTCGGATAAGTCCATGCCTTCGTATAAACCTGCCACTTCTTCTTCGTAGCCATTAAACATTAGCGTATCTTGACGCTTCGCGAAAAGCCCCGAGCCCAGAACGCGTTCGCTTGCCTGGCTCCAACGCGGATGGTTCACGTTGGGATTAACGTTTGAGAAGAAGCCATATTCGCGCGGATTAGACTTATTCCAACTGGTGGGCGGCTCCTCATCCGTCAGCGTGATACGCACGATGGACTTGATCGACTTAAAGCCATACTTCCAAGGCACGACCAATCTTAGGGGTGCGCCGTTTTGATTGGGGATGTCGCGACCGTAGATACCTGTCGCCATCATCGTCAGTGGATGCATCGCCTCGTCAAGACGCAAGCCCTCTACATAAGGCCAATCAAGAACTCTGTAGGCAACACCCGGCATTTCGTCTGGACGCAACACGGTTTCAAAGCCTACGTATTTTGCACTATTTTGAACTCCAGCGACGTTCAATAAATCCGCCAACTCAAATCCATTCCACGGCACGACCATCGACCACGCCTCGACACAGCGGAAACGATAAATGCGTTCCTCAATGGTCATTTTCGACATAATGTCTTCGAATGCGTAATCGCCCGGATTATCGACCAAACCATCAATTGTAACGGTCCAAGGCTTTGTCGTCAGCGTATGTGCGTATTTCGCCGGATCATCCTTGCGCGTTCCAAATTCATAGTAGTTGTTATAACTTGTGATGTCTTCCCATGCATTTGGCTCCAACTCATCCGCGGCCGCGCGTGTTTGCTGTCCTATACCGGCCAAACCGATGCCGGCCGCTGCACCAACGATCAGCTGCCTTCGATTGAGGTATGTTGCCTCATCCGTGACATCGCAGTCTTTAAACTTGTTCTTCCAGCGAAACGCCATGCGTGGCTCCTCTCATTGCCCCATCAAGCACACGTATCGTAACAAAATCGTCAAACCACCCAAAAACAAGCCACCTCACGAGGATTTGGTTTTGGTTTCAGACACCCACAGCTCGATGCCCAATTCACCTTGCTGAACTTCAAAGTCATTTGCAGCTTAGAGGTTTGAACGGCTCCTGATTTCGTTTCTTAGGGTCTTCGCGCACTACTTCTTGTGGACCACCAGCACCTGATCTCTTCTGCCCTTTTGATAGCGCACCGGCTCGACAATACAGCCAGAAATGTCGCCTGAAAGAGCGTTAAACTCTGCCGCAACACCCGGATCAGTATGTTTGAACTCACGTTCGTCAAGCCAGCTTCTAAACAACGCCGCCGTCTTGCTTATGCCCTTCTTCTCGTAAGTATCTGGTTGCCAACGGAGATCTTCGATGACGTAAAGACCACCTGATTCCAGTCTCGGAAAAATCTCCAGAAACGCGTTTTGTTGGTGGTGGCTCGCATGACTTGCGTCGTCGATCACGATGTGCGGTGCAGGATCAATCCCAGAGATTGCTTCTTTTATTGCCCGTCGATCATCCATATCACAACGGTGGAAAGTGAAACGCTCATGTTCGAACCAAGAAAAATCTGAAACGTCGAGCCCATGAATTTCGGCCTTTGGAAAATATTCAAGCCACATCCGGATCGACGGCAGGTCCTTCGTTTCTCTATCAGCACTAACGCCATGCTCTGGGCCGCCAATTAATAAGCCCATTTCCAGAAAGGTAACTTTTCGTTGTCGATAGGGATGAAACAGCATGTGGTAGAGTTCAGTGTACCTATGCTTCGTAGAGCCTTTGTCGGACCCGTAACGATCAGCCAAATCTGTGAGGTTTTCTCCACCTTTGCCGGTTTTCACTAGAGCTGCCTCCGGTTTCTTCGCAGCGACTTTTTCGGCTCTAGACAATACTGGTGCTTTGGAGCAATCGACGCTGTGTTTTTGTAACGTGGAATCCATCCAGCTTTCTGGCTCCGGCAATCCACCAATACTTGAAAGAAATTCTCTGACACGGCGCCCATAAAAGTGAACGGAGAACGTTCCGGCAGTGATCATTTCATTGACTTGATCTCTTGCGCGTGTACGCATCAAAAGCCGGCGTTTACGAAATCCGACAGGGTAGAGACCTTCAATCGGAAATGCATATTTAGCCTCACCGGTCTTTTGCAGATAGTGCGTAACGGCGTGAGGGCCCCATACACCCCATCTCATCTCCCCTACGTGCACGGGATTGCCTTCGTCCCGCATTTTTTTAAGCCGCGTTTTTTCTTCTTCCGGGTACCATTCCGGAATTCCGTATTCATCAGTGGTCATCTCGAGCAACAGACCCAAAGCATCGCTGTCACTCGGTAATCCCAAAACACCACCGTTAATATGGTGCGGCGACTCCCACCCAAAAAAATGGCCCGTTTCGGTCTCAAATGGACGAACGCAATAAGCATCAAGATCTGCCCAGATAATGCGTTCATTCTGACGCAGCAAATGATAACGAAAAACGTCAGAAAAAAGTGCTAGGCTTCCCGTTCGGTCATGCGAAATAAAGTTGTCTATGTCTAGTACGTCGCTGCCGTGGATTAGCTCTACGCCGTCCGGAACATTTTGCACGTCTTCGTAGTGATAGAGTTTTACGTGATGCCCGGCATCAACAAAAGACTTTGCACAAAGCACTTCAACATAGCTTAGTGGCCCTTCCACCCATAGCATTCCTATTTCATGTTCCGGCTTTTTCAGGGCCTTAAGCATTTTCGACTTCCATTAGATTTATGTCAGGATTTGATCTGATCTCGATGAGGTCGCGTTCGTAAACGCGAGAAAGATGCGCACGCTCTGCGGCAGTCCAAGGATCATAGCCACCATACTTTTCATTTCGCGGATACTGCTCTTGTAGAGCAACACGGTTCTTGAGCGCTGTTTCAACACCATTTCTATGTATAAGTTCCAACAAGGCTTCTACTGCTTTGCCGCTTGCTGAAGGTCGTTTGTTCTTGTCTTTTGGTAGAGCGAGCTTTGAAACGTCAATTTTTGGCCCGCAGAGATTTTTTATCACCTGTCGATCTAAAATACGGAAATCTTCGAACTTCCAAACTGTCAATCGCGCGTTTGGGAAGTAATCCTGCACGATCTGTAAGACTTTGGCCCAACTGGGCATATGAGCCATGACACGCTTACGCATTTCCATCTCGTCAACGAAATCAGTTTTCTTCAGCGATCGAAGATACTCAACATATGCGGACGCGAAAAAATCAGCGTAATTTCTTACACCAAGATGAACTTCCTGAACTTGCCAGGGAAACTGTGATGAAATAGTTTCGATAAATTCTTTTCGCCACAGATACAAAAGGCCTCTTTTGACACAGTGGCCACAGTGACCGGCAAGGTTCTCCTCAGAAAAAATTATGCGATCGCAATCGTCGTTTTCGTCAATCATTTCGTTGAAAAATGCGCTTGTTTTATTAGCAAGTTCCTTGGCGGTGTACTTCGTACGGTAATCCATGCCTTTTTGCTCATAGACGTAAAGCTGACACGGCACGGTCAGCTCTTTTCGCGTATGACGGTGATGCACGTACAAAACTCCGCGCTTCTTTAAATGACCAGTATTACGCGCGAGCATGGATTGTATGTGGCTTGTTGCCGTCTTGTGAAATCCGCCGTGAAAAACAACGTAAGGCTCTCTCATTCCGCCGCAAATTCCTTAAGCAACTCGATGCATTCCTTTGGATCTTGGCCCGTTCGATTAATCTCTTGCAGTTGTTTATGAAAGAGCGCCCAAACTTCATTGGACTTAAGCGAAGCAATTTTTCCGGCGTGCCAACTACATGACTCTGCGTGCAGCCTTGATAATTTTTCGTCAGTAAGCAGCGCTTCAAACTCTTCGCGCATATCTTTCACACGAGGCACGATCGACTTGTCTTCTTCAATGTTTAGGTTCATGTCTGCCCAATATGTGAGGCCCTGATCCCGGTCCACATGATTGGTGCGTCCTCTATCTCTTTTGACCAGAAAGCTGTCGACAGAGCGCACCGAATAGTGATGCAAACGTGCCAAATCGTTGCCAAAGCCATTCCAGGCAGACCAACCAGTCGAAAACAGCTGATCCGGAACTAAATTGCCGCTGGCATCTTTCCAAATAAAGCCTTCGGGCTGACCATTATCGAACTTTGGACGATGAACGCCAAAACGGGTGGTCCCTCTGCCGGGGCGAAACATGGTCTTCAGGCCGAGAGCGCGATATTTGTCGCGGTACTGTTCCGGGGCTGACCAAGTAAACTGTTCCGTAACGAACTGATCTCGATATTCAACTTGATCCCCACAACCGAATATCTTCCAGCAAAATGAAATGGCGTCCGTTTCCCCTAAAGCGTCAAAAAGGTCAGGTAACTTCCCGTCACCTGCTCTGATGTTCAAAAACTCATCGCAGTCAGCACAAATTGCCCAATCTGCACGATTATAGGCGTCGTGTTTTAGCGCCTTTCTTAGTGCGGCACGTTGCGGGCTCATGCCTTTCTTGAACTTGTTATTGATATGGTGAGCGACCCCAATTTCTTCGAGGCGGTTTGCGATCTTGTCCGTTCCGTCGTCACAGTGATTTGTGTAGATGAGGAAGTCAGTAAATCCTATGGACCGGTTGTAAGCCACCCATTCGAGCATAAATGGGCCTTCATTTTTCATAGTAGTGACCATAAGGCAGCTGTCGTTTTTGCGAGCTGGCAAATCGACAGCCAGCGGCGGCGACTTAACCTCTTTTTTTCCTGACTCGTCTGCAACGGGCGGCGGCGCATCTGATATGGCATCATCGATTCCGGCGCTCTGTTCTTGCTGCGCCTTCTGGCGTGCCATCTTTCTATATCTTTTCCTGAATGCCACGCCGAAGCGTTCGGCGACTTCATCTCTACCACGCTCGTTAAAATATGCCGACACCGACCCCTTAAACCACCGAAGGTCCCTTCGGCCACGATACAACTTGTAAAATTCGAGAGGTACCAACTCATCAAAAATTGCGTGGTGCATCACGGGCTTAAGGGCCCCAATCTTTCGCAGAAACACTGCTGTTTTGTGACTGGAGTACCGGCAGTTATAAATGTGAATATTTTCTCCGCTAAATCTTGCGACGTGTTTTTTATCAAGGTCATGATAAGGGTCGTAAAAAACATTCACACGGCCAAGGTTGCCGGTCAGCTCTGAGGCGTCAGATAATGGCAGCGTCCAATCCTGGCGCCTGCCGTTGAGGTACCGCGTTTCCCAAGGAACAAGTTCGGTATCTAGCGTGCTTTGTGGGTTAATGGTTACCACATGAGATCCTGGCACCATCGAGCCGAAGGCGATCGCAGCGTATCCGCCCATCGAGACACCAGCAAATATGACGCGATCGTAGCCTTCGAAAAATCCATCTTCGGAAAGCCTTTGAAACCGCTCAATAAGATCTTCATCCCGGTACCAATTCGCCACATGCGCCATGATCCCAAGATGTGAAACGTTAATCTCGCGTGCGAATTTGTATGCCCAAGGCTCTCGCAAGGGTGAATTGTCATTTACGTTTGAAAGATTGTCGAACGTAACCAAAAGACGGTTTACGGGTCGCTCCACAAAAACAAGAGAATGGCGCAAGTGATGCTCAAAAAATCCACGGCCGTTGTTCCCCGGACGGATTTCATCAAACCACGCGGGGCGCTCTGGAGTCTCTTTTTCGTCCGTGTCCTGCTCTGCCATGGCCCGAACTTAGTTTTGTTTTGGTTTCTGTTGGATAAACACTAGCAGATAAGCGCCCAAGTTCCTCGTGAAAATTATAGGCTGTTCCGAAAACCGGACGCAACAGTGACTGGCCGGGCTGGTTACTCCAAAGCTTCATTCTATTTTACAAGATGCGATGGGCTAGTTTTTTCTATCCGCTGCTTAGATTGCACATGAGCGATTTCAGGCAATTGTCCACTTTTTTAAAAAACAAGTGAACCGAATAGAGAGGCGCGCCGTAACATGTGTGTAATTATCCCACGTGGATGTTTCTGTAGCAAATGGAGGAAAACATGCTTCGCAGAACTTACCTGGCCCTCACCGCAGCAACTATGACATTTGGTTCCGTCGCTTTCGCGGGCGATCAAAAAGACATCGTCGATACAGCGGTAGAAGCTGGCAGCTTCACAACTCTTGTCGCAGCAGTACAAGCAGCTGATCTGGTTGACACTCTGAAGGGTGACGGCCCTTTCACAGTCTTCGCACCAACCGATGAAGCTTTCGCAGCGCTCCCTGAAGGCACAGTCGAGGACTTGCTCAAGCCAGAAAATAAAGAAAAACTGGCTGCAATCCTGACGTACCACGTCGTACCGGGCAAAGTGATGTCTGGCGATCTGAGCGACAATATGAAAGCCGCGACAGCACAGGGTAGCGAAGTGACAATCAAAACGTCTGATGGCGTAACTGTCGACGGCGCAAATGTTGTGAAGGCTGACATCTTGACATCGAACGGCGTCATTCACGTCATCGACGGTGTCATCCTGCCACAATAAATTCCTAACCAAGGGCGGCGCACAGCCGCCCTTGGTCCAAATTAGGAAAAACACTTTACTTATGTTGTCTGCAAGACGCTGAATTTGCTGCGACTTGATTCCTTAGACTAAAGACAAACACTCTTTCCTTCCTCAAATAGTAGCAGTTTTTAGTACCGTGACATCTTGATCATTTCATTTAAGTGCATATACACATACCCATGACAAAAAAAGATGACATTCCGTTTGAAGAGCTCAGCTTTTGTATGAACGCCAATCTGCGGCGAACAATGCGTGCAACAAATCGGCTTTACAACGCAGCGCTCAAGCCTGTCGACCTTAAAGCAACGCAGTTCACCCTTTTGGCTGTAATAGCATCTCAGAAATCAACACCAATAAC
Organism: Pseudomonadota bacterium; assembly: GCA_039180185.1. Classification (GTDB taxonomy): domain Bacteria; phylum Pseudomonadota; class Alphaproteobacteria; order Rhodobacterales; family Rhodobacteraceae; genus Roseovarius. Next base: position 8,365 of record JBCDDS010000139.1, read on the forward strand.
GAAGCTCTCTGAGGCGCTTGAGATGGATCGTACGACCTTAACCCGCAATCTTGCACCTTTGACCAAGAAAGGGTGGGTTGAGCTTGAAAAAGAAAGCGATGAACGGATCAGGCCAGTTGCGATCACGCAATCCGGTTTAGATCTGCTTCAACAAGCGGTACCTTTGTGGAGAAACGCGCAAGGCAAAGTTACAGCCGCGCTTGGAACATCTGGTATCGAAAACGCAAACGCCGCGTTAACGGCAATCAGGAAGCACACCATGTAAAAATTTCAAGATAAGAGTGCATATACACATAAATATCGAAAGGAAAAAATATGCAGATTGAAGAGGTCTTTCTACTGCAACTTGGGCTTAGCTTACTTGTGACTGCTTTTGTCGCATCAACGAAACTTAGTCCGGTTCTGGCGCGACTCGGCTGGCGAGATGTCGTCTTTTGGCTCGCGCTACCGCATGCGTTCCGCCATCTTGGCCTGGTTTTCGTGGTACCCGGTGTTGTATCGCCAGACCTACCGGCAGAATTTGCTAATGAAGCTGCCTACGGTGACCTCTCGGCGGGAGTGCTCGGCATGGCCACAATAACCGCCGCCTACTTCAGGTCACGCGTGATGGTGCCACTGGCATGGGCCCTTACGATTGTGGGAAGTGTGGATTTAGCAAATGCGCTTCAGCAGGCTCATGCGATACCCTATTTGCATTCTGCTTGGTACATTCCAACCTTCATAGTGCCAGTTTTGCTCGTCACCCACGCAATGATGCTCACGCGCTTAAGTGGTTTGGTGCCTCGCGGCGGCAGAGCTCAAGCATAAAAAAAGCCCCGGTCAAACCGGGGCCTTTTCTTAATGAACCACCGCATCCCGCGGTGGCTCTTTATTTGTGGAGCCTACTCGGTCTCCAATAATCAAACCTTCCGCACCAGCGGACACCTGCACTGTTGCACCGTCCAAGATATCGCCAGCCAACAGTGCCTCCGCCAGTGGGTCCTGCAAGGCCTTTTGGATCACGCGTTTTAGAGGGCGGGCA
>JBCDDS010000140.1:0-9290 GCA_039180185.1 Pseudomonadota bacterium
AAAAAACGCGCTCGTCAGAATGCGCGCCGCCTTGAAGTCAACAAAGCGCGTCGTTCGCGGATTCGCACCTACCTCCGTAAAGTCGAAGAAGCCATCGCTTCAGGCGACAAAGAAGCAGCAAAAAATGCACTTCAGGCGGCTCAACCCGAGCTGATGCGTGGCGTGAGCAAGGGCGTTTTTCATAAAAATACTGCTGCACGAAAAATGTCGCGACTGTCGGCAAGAGTGAAGTCTCTGGCTTAGTTTTTTCAACTAAGCCATTGACGCATAAAGATACACGGCTTCGTTGGAGCCTTATTTCATTGGCTCAAACGAATCTAACTTCATCAGATTTTTTCATATAATCGAACTGTCAAGCGATAAGACTTCTTGCTCCGACGCAGACGATATTGCTAGTTTCAACAGGCGATTCACGCTGGGGGGACAGGTTGTCGCGTTTGGGTGGGACTAGAGGATCTGACTCCGACGATCGGCATACGCTTTTGATGCAACCGTCCAAAGCATAGGCGCGCGTAAAATCGAAATCCACATCTGTGGGGCACGGGTGTTCGGTTTTACCGCGTATTGCCAGCAAGCCATACATGGCTTGAACGTTGGTGTAACTCCAACGGAAGGCAACGCTGTGCTTATTCCCTGTGGAGATCGCGCGAGCTGAGCGCATCTGGAGAGATGTGTTTGTGGGTATAACTTATAGAGCGCGAAACGGTGGAGCATGACGCAAGAACAATGGGGCGAACTGAAAAAGGAACTTTTGGACGCGGTAGGGAAGAACAACTATAAAAATTGGATTGAGCCTCTTCAGCTGACAGGCGTCTCGGACGATGTCGCAATGTTCAAGGTTCCAACCAATTTTTTGGGCAATTACGTGGCCCAGCATTACGGCGACCTCATCCTGTACAAGATCAGCAACTTGTCTCCTAGTGTTCGACGTATCGATTTTCAGGTGGCCGCCAACTCAACGGACCGCCCGACCTCTGTGGACGATGAAGCGTCCCCAGTTGGCGCAAAAAACGAGGCCATCACGGCAAAGAACTATAAGAGCCTCGAGTCTGCTCTACCGTCAGCTCCTCTGGATGATCGGTTCACATTTGATCGTTTTGTTGTCGGCAGGCCGAACGAACTGGCGCACGCTGCCGCTAAACGCGTCTCGGAAGGCGGGGACGTCACGTTCAATCCCTTGTTTCTGTACGGTGGCGTAGGCTTGGGCAAAACCCATTTGATGCACGCAATTGCCTGGGATCTGCAAAGCCGGTGTCCGGAACTAAATGTCGTTTATCTATCCGCAGAGCAATTCATGTACCGCTTCGTTCAGGCGTTGCGCGATAAACGCATGATGGACTTCAAAGAGATGTTTCGCTCAGTCGATGTACTTATGGTCGATGACGTACAGTTCATTGCTGGAAAGGACTCGACACAAGAGGAGTTTTTCCACACATTCAACGCGCTCGTGGATCAGAACAAACAGATCGTAATTTCTGCGGATCGTGCGCCCGGTGAAATTCAGAACCTCGAAGAGCGTATCAAGTCACGCCTTCAATGTGGTTTGGTCGTGGACCTTCACCCGACAGACTATGAACTGCGTCTGGGCGTGCTTCAGTCCAAATCGGACAGCTTCAAAAGGCAATACCCCAATGTCGTTGTTGCATCGGGCGTCCTGGAGTTTCTTGCGCACCGTATTTCAACAAACGTTCGCGTGCTCGAAGGCGCCCTTACCCGGCTCTATGCATTCTCGTCGCTTGTAGGACACGATGTCACGCTTGAGCTCGCGCAGGATTGTCTTGCCGATGTCCTTCGCGCGTCTGAGCGCAAGGTTTCTATTGAAGAGATCCAGCGCCACGTGGCTGAGCACTATAACATTCGTCTGTCGGAAATGATCGGCCCAAAACGACTTCGGATATTTGCCAGACCAAGACAGGTCGCGATGTATCTTTGCAAGCAAATGACCAGCCGTTCGCTGCCGGAAATAGGCCGTAGGTTTGGCGGGCGCGACCACACAACGGTGATGCATGGCGTGCGTCGGATCGAAGAGCTGCGCGTACAGGATGCTCAGGTCGCAGAGGATTTAGAGATACTGCGCCGTACGCTTGAGGGTTGAAGAAGCAACAAAAGGCTTGAGCATAAGGCGGAGTTTGCTAACGTGCGCGTCCCGAAGCCCATCAGAGGCGTAAGCAGGGAGCGAGGGCATGAAATTTAGCATTGAACGCGGCACGCTGCTCAAAGCCGTGTCAAAAGCACAGTCGGTTGTCGAACGGCGCAACACGATACCGATTCTTGCCAACGTCTTGATAGAGGCCGCAGAAAGCGCGGTGCAGTTCCGCGCAACTGACCTCGACATCGAGGTTTTGGACAAAGCAAATGCTCAGGTCGAAAAAGCCGGCGCAACGACAGTGTCTGCGGTGACATTGCATGAGATTGTGCGGAAATTGCCAGATGGCGCTCTGGTCACGCTTACTGATGATGGAATGTCCGGTAGGCTGACGGTAGAAGCAGGACGGTCAAACTTCTCGTTAGCAACGCTACCGAAGGAAGACTTCCCGGTCATGGCGTCGTCAGAGTACACGTGCAATTTCTCCGCAAAGGCGCCGGAGCTTCGCAGGCTTTTCGACAAATCAAAGTTCGCGATTTCTACGGAAGAAACGCGGTACTACCTCAACGGTGTCTATATGCACGTCTCTGATGTGGATGGCGGCCGGACGTTGCGCTGTGTGGCGACTGATGGCCATAGGCTTGCCCGCATCGACGCAGAGCTGCCAGAAGGCGCTGCGGACATGCCCGGTGTGATCGTTCCGCGAAAAACGGTCGGTGAGCTTCGGAAACTTCTGGAAGACGATGATACAATGATCGCTGTTTCGGTTTCTGAGACCAAAGTACGGTTCGCTACGCCTGAGATCACGCTCACGTCGAAGGTGATCGACGGAACTTTCCCCGATTACACGCGTGTTATTCCGCAGGGGAATACGCGCAAGCTAGAGGTCGATGCTGCTGAGTTTGCCCAAGCGGTGGATCGCGTGGCCACCGTAAGCTCCGAGCGCTCTCGGGCAGTGAAGCTGGCGCTCGATGAAGACCGTCTTGTTCTGTCTGTCAACGCGCCGGACAGTGGTGCGGCGGAGGAAGAACTGGCCGTTGCTTATGGCGATGAACGGCTTGAAATTGGCTTTAATGCCAAATACTTGCTGGAAATCGCAAGCCAAGTTGACCGGGAGAACGCAGTGTTTATGTTCAACTCCTCGGGTGACCCAACGCTGATGCGCGAAGGTAATGATACATCTGCAGTCTATGTCGTCATGCCAATGCGCGTTTAACTGCTGCCGGAGCTTCCGGCGGGGATATTTTGCAAGAAGAAAAGGGCGTGAATGCCCGGACTATTCCTGTCATCGCTGAGTGTTTCTCATTTCCGTTCTCATAAGGGCGCGCGGATTGAGGTCGATCAACGTCCAGTGGCGCTTTACGGTCCGAACGGAGCAGGCAAGACCAATATCCTGGAGGCGGTGTCGCTCTTTTCGCCAGGCCGCGGCCTCCGACGGTCCTCGGCACAGGAAATGGCACGCAAGCCGGATGCGATCGGTTGGAAACTCAAGGGTCTTCTGAACTCGCTCAGCCAAATGCATGAAGTTGAGATCTGGTCAGAGGAAGGCGCCCCACGGCAACTAAAGATCGATGGTAAACCCGCCTCGCAGGTGGCGCTCGGCCGGATAGCGCGCGTGCTCTGGCTGATCCCTGCGATGGATCGGCTTTGGATCGAGGGCGCTGAGGGCCGGCGACGGTTTCTAGACCGGATGACACTGAGTTTCACCCCATCTCATGCTGAGGCGACCCTGAGCTATGAGCGCGCCATGCGCGAGCGTAACCGGCTTCTTAAGGATCAGGTGCGCGACGGGCACTGGTACGTGGCGCTGGAGCGGCAGATGGCCGAGACGGGCGTTGTGATCCACGATAACCGGATGATGGCCCTTGAGCATCTCAGCGCTGCTCAGGCGCAGGCGGAGACAACCTTTCCGGCTGCGGTGCTGGAGCTGACCACGAGCGAAGGCACAATGCCGGACACGGAGTCAGATTTCCGCGATGCGCTGTCTGAAAGCCGGTTTCGCGACATTGCCGCCGGCCGGACCCTTGTAGGGCCGCACAGAGCCGATCTCTACGGCGTCTACGCCGCGAAAGGGGTTCCTGCGGCGGAATGTTCCACAGGTGAGCAAAAGGCGCTCCTGGTGTCTCTTATCCTCGCTAATGCGCGGGCTTTGGCGCAGGAGTTTGGCGCACCGCCAATCCTGCTACTTGATGAGGTTGCCGCACATCTCGATGCGGGCCGCCGCGCAGCGCTTTACGACGAGATTTGTGCGCTGGGGGCGCAGGCCTGGATGACCGGCACCGGAGAGGAGCTTTTCGCAGAGCTAGGGGGGCGGGCGCAAAGCTTTCTGGTCTCGGAAACCGAAGGGCAATCAAATGTTGAGGCCGGGCCATGAATGAAGCCGTCAGTGCAGATATGCGCGTGATTATCAAGCAGCGGCTCAAAGAGATCGAGACCGAAGAGGGCGTGCGCATTCTGTTTGCCATCGAGTCTGGCTCGCGCGCGTGGGGCTTTCATTCGGAAGACAGCGATTACGACGTCCGCTTCGTCTATGCACGTCCGCGCGAGTGGCACTACAGGATCGGCAAAAAGCGCGATGTGATCGAGCGTCCGATTGACGATGAATTGGATATCTCGGGGTGGGAGCTTGGTAAGGCGCTGGACCTCGCCCTGGGATCAAAAGCGGTGATTGCCGAATGGCTGCAATCGCCAATCAGATATTGCGAGATGCCGGAGGCGGTGTCGCAGCTTACGCAATTTGCAAAGCAGGCGCTCAATCGGAAGTCCGTTACATGGCACTACATCTCTTTGCAGAAGCGGCAGGCATCTCGTGTGTATGCGCCTGATGGCTCACTGCGTGTCAAACGGTGGTTCTATATCCTAAGACCAGCGCTCGCCCTGCGTTGGATGCGGCTCAATGATGCTTCGGTGCCGCAGATGAACATGGCAGAGCTACGGGCGGGATGTGATCTTGATGCGTCCCTATCAGACGAGATTGACGCGTTGCTGAGAATGAAAATGGCAGCCCATGAGAAGGCCACCATGACGAACGTCGATCCTCGTCTCGAGGCGCTTGTGAAAGGTGAGCTGGAACAGGCGATGGCATGGGTAAAGACCGCTGCAAAAGAGGCCTCTACAGAGCTAAGGCAACGAGCGTCTGATCTGCATCTGTCTTTGTCGGAGTCAGCCTGCGATTAGGGCATTCTTCACGCTGTTGGCCGAAAGTCCCACACCCACAAAATATTGTGGTCAAAGCGTGACAAACACCCAAGAAAATCGTATAAAATCGCATAAACAATAAGAAAGCTACTGCATGGCCGAACCAGCGGCGTCACCGGAAGACTATGGCGCAGATTCCATTAAAGTTCTCAAAGGTTTAGAAGCCGTACGCAAGCGTCCGGGAATGTATATCGGAGATACCGATGACGGCTCCGGTTTGCACCACATGGTCTACGAGGTCGTCGACAACGGAATTGACGAGGCTTTGGCGGGCCATGCGGACCATGTAACGGTCACTATCCATGGCGATAGCTCGGTCTCTGTGAGCGACAATGGACGTGGAATTCCGGTCGATCTTCACGAGGAAGAAGGCGTCTCTGCTGCCGAAGTGATTATGACCCAACTTCACGCTGGCGGGAAGTTTGACAGCAATTCCTACAAGGTCTCTGGTGGTCTGCACGGCGTCGGCGTGTCTGTTGTCAACGCGCTGTCGGACTGGCTGGAGCTGCGTATCTGGCGCGATGGCAAAGAGCATGTTGCCCGGTTCGAGGGTGGTGAGACAGCTGAACATCTCAAAATCGTCGGTGAGGCCAGTGGAAAAAAGGGCACCGAGGTCCGGTTTCTGGCGTCAACCAACACATTTTCCAATCTCGAATACAGCTTTGAGATCTTGGAACGCCGCCTTCGCGAGTTGGCCTTCCTGAATTCTGGCGTTCGCATCATTCTGCGCGATGAGCGCCCTGGCAAACCACTGGAGAAAGAGTTGCATTATGAAGGCGGCGTGCGTGAGTTCGTCCGTTACCTCGATCGCAGCAAGACCGGGCTCATGCCAGAGCCGATCTTTGTCACCGGCGAGCGTGACGAAATCGGCGTCGAGGTCGCAATGTGGTGGAACGATAGCTACCATGAAACTGTCCTGCCCTTCACCAACAACATCCCGCAGCGGGACGGTGGTACGCATTTGGCAGGTTTTCGCGGCGCTCTGACTCGCGTGATCCAGAAATACGCGGCCGAAAGCGGGATCGCAAAGAAGGAGAAGGTCAGTTTCACTGGCGACGATGCGCGCGAGGGATTAACATGTGTGCTCTCGGTGAAGGTGCCCGATCCGAAGTTCTCCAGCCAGACCAAGGATAAACTGGTGAGTTCTGAGGTGCGCCCGGCGGTTGAAGGGCTAGTCAACGAAAAACTATCCGAATGGTTTGAGGAAAATCCGAACGAAGCGAAGATGATCGTGGGTAAGATCATCGAAGCGGCGTTGGCACGTGAAGCGGCACGCAAGGCAAGGGAACTGACCCGGCGCAAGACGGCGATGGATGTGAACTATCTCGCAGGCAAACTGAAAGATTGCTCTGAGAAGGATCCCGCCAAAACTGAACTTTTCCTTGTGGAGGGCGATAGCGCTGGCGGTTCGGCGCAAACGGGCCGTGATCGCGGCACTCAGGCTGTACTGCCGCTGCGCGGTAAAATCCTTAACGTAGAGCGGGCAAGGTTTGATCGGATGCTCTCCAGCCAGGAGATCGGCAATCTGGTGATGGCGCTTGGTACAGGCATTGGCCGAGATGAGTTTGATATCTCCAAACTGCGCTACCACAAGATCGTCATTATGACGGACGCAGACGTCGACGGCGCGCACATACGGACGCTTTTGTTGACGTTCTTCTACCGTCAAATGCCTGAGTTGATTGAGGGTGGATACCTCTACATTGCGCAGCCGCCACTTTACAAAGTTTCGCGAGGTAAGTCCGAGGTTTACCTCAAGGACCAAGGCGCGTTGGATGATTATCTGATCGAACAGGGCATTGAAGACGCTGTATTGCGGCTTGGCTCGGGCGAAGAGATTGTCGGACAGGATCTTCTGCGCGTCGTGGAAGAGGCGCGGCAGGCTAATCGCATCTTGGAAGCGTTCCCGACGCACTACCCTCGTCATATTCTGGAGCAGGCGGCGATTGCTGGTGCGTTTGAGCCAGGGCGTGTGGATTCTGATCTGATCGGCACGGCGGAGGCTGTGGCTCAAAGGCTTGATCTGATCGCGTTAGAGTATGAGTGCGGCTGGCAAGGACGACAGACGCAGGATTATGGCATCAGACTCGCCCGCATTTTGCGCGGGGTTGAAGAGGTGCGTACGCTCGACGGTCCGATCCTGCGCGGCGGTGAGGCACGACGGCTTGGTCAGATGACCAAGGCGTTGGAGGAAATCTATGAGACGCCTGCAACTTTGATACGGAAGGAGCGGAGTCAGGCGATAAATGGCCCGCTGGACCTGTTGGACGCAATCCTCAAGGAGGGCGAGAAGGGTCTGTCTCTGCAACGCTATAAGGGTCTGGGAGAGATGAACCCCGACCAGCTTTGGGAGACAACGCTTGATCCCGAGGCGCGCACTCTGCTTCAGGTCAAGATCGACGACGTGGCGGAGGCCGATGACCTATTCACCAAGCTGATGGGCGATGTGGTCGAACCGCGACGTGAATTTATCCAGCAAAATGCGCTAAACGTGGAGAATCTGGATTTCTAAGGGAGAGATGACATGGGCGATCAAAAGGCAAAACCGGACCGCCCAAACATTCTCTTTATCCAGACCGATCAACTAACCGCTTTCGCCCTGCGCGCCTATGGTGATCAGATTTGCCATGCACCGGTTTTGGATCGCCTCGCCGATACTGGCGTTGTATTCGAGAACGCGTATTGCAACTTCCCGCTTTGTGCGCCATCGCGCTTTTCCATGGCCACGGGACAATTGTGTTCCAAGGTCGGCGCTTATGACAACGCGGCCGAATTCTCCGCCGAGATTCCGACCTATGCCCATTACTTGCGCGCTGCGGGATACAGGACGGCGCTCTCGGGCAAAATGCACTTCATTGGCCCCGATCAATACCACGGGTTTGAGGAGCGCCTGACCGCTGATCTCTATCCGGCAGATTTCGCCTGGGTGCCAAACTGGGGCGACGAAGGCGAACGCGATACGAATGATCCGCGCTCCGTGCGCATTGCGGGCATCTGTGAGCGATCAGTGCAGATCGATTTTGACGAAGAAGTCACATATCGCGCGGTCCAGCATCTGTATGATCTGGCGCGCACAGAGGATAAGCGACCGTTCTTTCTGCAGGTGTCCTACACCCATCCGCATGAGCCCTACTTGTGCATGAAAGAGTTCTGGGACCTATACGAGGACGTCGATGTCCCGTTGCCGCGCGTAAGCGCGATGCCCGAGCCAGCGCATGATCCACATGCGGTGCGCCTGCTCAAAGATTTCGGGATGCTCAACATCAAATTCTCCGACAAAGATGTGCAGCGCGCGATACGGGCCTATTACGGCTCGATCAGCTATCTCGATCAGCTCATTTCGCGGGTTCTTACTGCCGTGCGATCCGCTGGGTTTGAGGACAACACGGCGATCATCTTCACTTCTGATCATGGCGAGATGCTGGGTGAACGGGGGATGTGGTTCAAGAAGCACTTTTTTGAAAAGTCGCTGCGCGTGCCTCTGATCATGACTGCGCCTTGGATTGCTTCTCAGAGGGTCGAAGAGTTGGTGTCGCTGGTCGATCTGGTGCCAACTTTCAACGGTCTGGCAGGTATCGATGAGATGGTGGAGCCTTTGGAAGGTATTGATCTCAACACGCTGCTCGACCGGGGCAATCCCGCGCCAGAACGCGCCGTTTGTGCCGAATACCTGGCAGAAGCAACGCCGGTTCCGATATTCATGATTCGGCGTGGCAAGTACAAATTCATATCCTCCTCCCACGACGGTGATCTTCTTTACGACGTTGAAAAAGACCAACTGGAGCTTGAAAACCTTGCAAGGTCCCCCGATTATCATGACGTCGTCGCAGCTTTTGCGACTGAGCGTGACGAGAAATGGGATGATGCGCTGCTCACTAAGGAAATCATCCTGAGCCAAAAGCGCCGCCGCCTTGTCCGTGCAGCCATGGCAGAGGGCAAGAAGTTGCGCTGGAACCATGGCGAGACGGCCCAGGACGAGGTGCTCTGGTATCGCGGCGAAGGCGGC
>JBCDDS010000141.1:0-9212 GCA_039180185.1 Pseudomonadota bacterium
AAGCGCTTGCAAGTTCGAGTAAGGGCCACCGAAAAGCAACACAGGGCCATCCAATTGCCCCAAATCCAATACTTTCATGCCTGCTCTTTCTTGAAACCGTGCGTCTTGGGTCCCATAACCCACTCATACGTTAAATGGAATGTGACGATCCACCGCTAAGATGGACCCTGCCTCAACTTCTCTTGATATCGCCTTCTGGATAACAGCGGGCGCTATTGTTGCACTTCTTATTCTTTCTGCTTTCTTTTCAGGCAGTGAAACCGCTTTGACCGCCGCGTCTCGCGGCAAACTGCGCGCGCAGGCCGAAAAAGGGTCCAAAGGCGCCGAACGCGCGCTTGAGGTCACGGAAGACAATGAGCGCTTGATTGGGTCTGTTCTATTGGGCAACAACCTGGTCAACATTCTCGCCGCCTCGCTCGCAACGGCGCTGTTCACCCGCATGTTTGGCGAAAGCGGTGTGGCGTTGGCCACTCTGGTGATGACACTTTTGGTACTGATCTTTGCGGAAGTTCTGCCAAAAACCTATGCCATAACGAATGCAGAGAGTGCCGCATCGCGCACCGCCCCCATTATCCGGCATGTCGTTCGGGTTTTTGCGCCGATTGTGTCCGCTGTGCGGTTCCTCGTCCGCGGCATTCTGCGCGTGTTTGGTGTAAAGACGGACCCCGATACTCATATCCTTGCTGTGAAAGAGGAAATCGCCGGTGCGCTTTATCTGGGCCAATCCGAGGGCGTGGTCGAAAAAGAAGATCGGGACCGTATCCTCGGTGCGCTGGATCTGGGTGAACGTGCTGTCGATGAGATTATGCTGCACAGATCGCAGATCGAAATGATCGACGCCGCTTCCGACCCAGAAGCCATTCTTGATCAGTGTCTCAAATCCAGCTTCACGCGCCTGCCCGTCTTTCGCGACGATCCCGACAACATCATCGGTGTGGTTCATGCCAAGGATTTGCTTCGCGCGATGCATAAGCTCGTCACAGACGATGGCGATCTGCGAGAAGCGTTGAAAACCTTTGACGTCAAAACCGTGATGATGAAGCCATACTTTGTGCCTGAAACCACGACGCTTGATGATCAAATGCGTCAATTCCTGCGTCAACACACGCATTTTGCGCTTGTGGTTGATGAATATGGCGATTTGCAGGGCCTGATCACACTTGAAGATATTCTTGAAGAAATCGTTGGCGAGATCACCGATGAGTTCGACACCGACGAAGAAAATCTGATGCAGCGCAGCGAGGATGGCCAGTTCCTTATCGACGGCGCCATGACGATCCGCGATCTTAACCGCGCTACGGACTGGTCGTTACCCGATGATGAGGCCAATACTGTCGCCGGGCTTGTGATCCATGAGGCGCAGATCATTCCTGAAGTTAATCAGGTTTTCACCTTCCATGGTTTCCGATTTGAGGTGAGCGAAAAAGAAGACAACCGCATTTCGAAGCTCAAGATACGGAAGCTTTGAGCAAGTGTATGGGTATCGTTGTTCGCAAAGCGAAGAACATCATGCTAGCTTGCTCGTAAAGGGCCTAAGGTCAGAAGAGAGTTCATCATATGATGCTGCAGGATTAGAAAAGTGATCGCCATGCTGGGTTTCGAACAACACGATCATCACCAGTGCGTCACGGACGGCATCAAAGCCGCAGAAGCCTATTGCGCGGAAAAAGGACTACGCTTCACCGAAACCCGCAAACGCGTGCTTGAAATTCTGCTGGAAGGGCACCGAGCGCTTGGGGCCTATGACATCTTGGAGGTTTTGCATAGCGAAGGTCGGGGCTCTCAACCGCCTGTGGCATATCGGGCGCTGGACTTTCTGGTTGAGCACCGCTTCGCGCATAAGATCGAGCGGTTAAATGCGTTTGTCGCCTGTGGTCACATAGGTGAAACGCACGCGCCAATCTTCTTGATCTGTAACACCTGTGACGCTGTGGCCGAGGCCCACGCAGACCCGGCAAACAATCAGGTCTTAACCCTGGCGCGCAAAAGCGGGTTTGCCGTGGAACGGCTCGTGGCGGAAGTGATCGGCACATGCCCCGATTGCCAATAGCAGCGAACTAAGATCTTTGGGACCGTTTAAGCACGCAGCTTTTCACCTTTCGGATCAAACGGAGGTTCGTGCAGGATCCAGCCTTTATGTGGCTGACCCAATACCATCACCTCCACTTCATCACCGGCCTCTGCCTCGCCGTTTTTAACGTAACCAAGTGCTAGCGATTTACCGACCGTGTAGCCATAAGTGCCAGAGGTGACGCGACCCACAGGCTTGCCTGATTTGCGAATGGGCTCTCCGCCTGTAGCATCGGCACCAGAGGCTTTCACAGCCGCTTCATCGATATGGATGAGCACAAGATTTTCACGTGGCGGCTGTGACATCACCTGTAGTGCGGCTTCCTTATGCAGGAAATCCTTATCCATTTTGCAAAGTGCACCTAGGCCGACCTCGTGCGGGAAGTATTCAGGCGAGTATTCCCGTGACCAAGAGCCATAGCCCTTTTCGACACGCAGGGACATCAGCGCCCGCGCGCCAACGGGTCCAGCCTCAAAGTCCTTGGCCGTCTCCAGCAGAGCGCCGTAAAGCTTATCCTGATCTTCGGTTTTGCAGTGCAGCTCCCAACCCAGATCCCCGGTAAAGCTTACCCGAAGGGCCAGACACCGCACTCCGGCAATATCCACCATCTTGGAGCGCATGAAGGGGAAGTCATCGGTCGAGAGGCTCTCATTGGTAAGACGTTGCAGAATATCGCGAGACTTAGGTCCTGCGACGTTGAATCCGCACATGTCATCTGTATGGCTTTCGAACGTTGTGCCCTCCGGCAGCGGAACCATGTCGAAGAACCGCTTGTGATAGCGCTCTGCCATACCCGAAGAAATAATCCAGAACTCATCCTCCGCCACGCGCGTCACGGTCGCGTCGCCTGCAATCCCCCCGCGCACAGAAATCAGCGGTGTCAGGCAAGATCGGCCAATCGCCTTTGGCATCCGGTTTGCGAATATCGAATTGAGCCAGTCTTCCGCTCCCGGCCCCTTACAGCGGTACTTAGCGAAGTTGGAAATATCTATGATACCCGCGTGATCGCGCAACATATGGCATTCTTTGCCGACCGGATCCCACCAGTTTTGCCGCGTGAACCCGTTGGTGTCTTCCGCGCCCGGCTCACCGGCAAACCACTGTGGATGTTCCCAGCCATAGTTGATGCCAAATACCGCGCCCATCTCTTTTTGCCGCTCATAAGCAGGACGTACACGCAGAGGCCGACCAGCGGCACGTTCTTCATTGGGATAGTGAATGGCGAAGCGATGCGAATAGACGTCTTCGACTTTCGCCATGACGAATTTCTTATCGTTCGCCCACGTACCAAAGCGCGCAACATCCCAGGGGAACATGTCATAGGCCATCTCCCCTTCGATGATCCATTGCGCCACCATCAAGCCCATCCCGGCCGATTGTGAAAAGCCAGGGATAATACCGCCCACCATAAAGTAGTTGGTCATCTCAGGGATCGGGCCCAGAACCACATTGCTGTCGGGAGACCAGATCATCGGGCCGTTTATCACCCGTTTGATCCCGGCGCTTGCGGCGGCTGGCACGCGGTCCATCGCGCGCATCACGTTGTCCATGATCCGGTCAAGGTCATCAGGGAACAGGTCGTGAGCAAAATCGAGCGGTGTTCCGTCTTCGGCCCAGAACTTCATGTTCTTCTCGTACGCGCCAATCAAAAGGCCCTTGCCTTCCTGGCGCATGTAGTATTCGCCATCGCGGTCCGCGACAGAGGGCAACCTGCGATCAATCGCTTCGATCTCCGGGATAGACTCAGTCACGAAATACTGGTGCTCGGTGGGTTGCAGCGGCACTTCAATGCCTGCCAGCTTGGCAACCTCCCTGCCCCAAAGCCCGGCGCAGTTGATCACCCATTCGGTTTGAACGTTGCCCTTGGGTGTCTCAACGATCCAACTTCCGTCGCTTTGCGGTGTGGTGCCAGTGACCGGTGTGAAGCGGTGGATTTCTGCCCCGTTTTGACGTGCTCCAATCGCGTAGGCATTGGTCACACCAGACGGATCGACATTGCCACCTGCAGATTCAAACATGATACAGCGGACACCATCGAAATTCACCAGCGGGTGCTTTTTCTCGGCCTCATCGCGACTGATCTCATGGAATTCCATACCGTAAAGCTCTGCCTTCGCCGCTTGCAGGCGTAGCTGATGCTCCCGGTTCTCCGTCTGCGCCAGATAGAGCGACCCAGGTTGGAAAACGCCACAGCTTTGTCCGGTTTCCTCTTCCAACGATTTGTAGAGGTTCATCGTGTAATGCTGCAGTCGGGAGATATTGGCGCTGTCATGGAGGCCGTGCAGGTTCGCCGCCGCGTGCCATGTTGAGCCCGACGTGAGCTCATCGCGCTCCAGCAGGACAACATCTTTCCATCCGAGTTTGGTGAGGTGATAGAGGACTGAGCATCCGATAACGCCGCCACCTATAACGACCGCTTGTGCGTGGGTTTTCATAAGATTTCCTTCGCCGTGTCTTTGAGAAGACTGCCGCTTTTGCGACGCCCAATATTTACCTTTTGCGACAATTGATGTCGCGTAATGCACATAGGCGTGAAAGAGGTGATTTTTCTCACCTTCTTATTGTACCAAATTAAGACCAATATTGTCCTAAAGACTTTCTCAGCGGTCAAATTCGTATCTTTGAGTGTACCAATTATATACCTGTAGAGAGATTCGGACAACCGCCCTTCTACTGTTCAATTGCCCATTTCTCTCGCACCCAAGCATTACGCGCACGGCTCAATCCTCCTGCCATATATACGACCACCTCAAACGTCCGCGCCGTCGAAAAACACGTGGGCCGCCGATCTGCATCCGACGCATTTTGGTGAAACGATTGCGGCACGCACGCTTGCAACGACAAACTGTGTCGTAAACAGACTTGCCATTTGCACCGCCACGTTCAACCACTGATCCAGACCAAACGATAAAGTTGGATACCTCATGAAAACCACCACCCGTGTTGTCGTGATCGGAGGCGGCGTTGTTGGCTGCTCTGTGCTTTATCATCTGACCAAGCTGGGATGGTCAGATGTCATGTTGCTGGAACGCTCGGAACTCACATCGGGCTCCACATGGCATGCAGCCGGCGGCTTTCACACGCTCAATGGCGACACCAACATGGCCGCGCTCCAAGGCTATACGATCAAACTTTATCGCGAGTTGGAAGAAATCACCGGAATGTCCTGTGGGCTACACCATGTCGGCGGCGTGACACTGGCCGATAATCAGGACCGGTTCGACATGCTCGTCGCAGAACGGGCCAAACACCGCTACATGGGATTAGAGACGGAAATCGTTGGGCCCGAAGAGATCAAGAACATCGCCCCAGTGACCAACACCGATGGCATCATCGGGGCACTGTATGACCCGCTTGACGGCCATCTGGATCCGTCCGGCACAACCCACGCTTATGCCAAGGCCGCGCGGATGGCTGGGGCGGAGATTGTCACGCACTGCAAGGTCACTGAGACCAACCAACGTGGCGACGGCACATGGGACGTGGTGACTGACAAAGGCACCATCCACACCGAACATGTCGTCAACGCCGGCGGCCTCTGGGCGCGTGAAGTGGGCGCGATGGCGGGCATCTATGTGCCGATCTATCCGATGGAGCACCAATACCTTGTCACCGAAGAAGTGCCCGAGATCGCCGAGATCATTGATCGTGGTGAAGAGCACCCGCATGTGATGGATCCAGTTGGTGAAAGCTATCTACGCCAGGAGGGTCGCGGGCTTTGCATCGGGTTCTACGAACAGCCCTGTCGTGCCTGGGCGGTGGACGGCACGCCTTGGGAGTTTGGTCACGAACTTCTCCCCGATGATTATGACAAGATCGAGGACAGCATCGCCTTTGCCTACCGCCGTTTTCCTGCGCTTGAACGTGCTGGCGTAAAGTCGGTGATACACGGCCCCTTCACCTTTGCGCCTGATGGCAACCCGCTTGTCGGCCCCGTGTCGGGGAGGCGGAATTACTGGTCGGCCTGCGGTGTAATGGCGGGATTTTCCCAAGGCGGCGGTGTAGGTTTGATGTTGGCACAATGGATGATTGAGGGCGAATGTGAGCGTGATGTCTCCGCCATGGATGTGGCGCGCTATGGTGACTGGATTACCCCGGGTTACACGCTGCCTAAGGTGATCGAGAATTATCAGAAACGTTTTTCAGTGTCCTACCCCAATGAAGAACTACCCGCCGCGCGACCGTTCCGACGCACACCGATGTACGAGACCTTCGATACCATGGGCGCGGTCTGGGGTCATCAATATGGGCTTGAGGTCGTAAATTACTTTGCTGAGGGCGATGAGCCGCGCTTTGAGACGCCCAGCTTCCGCCGCTCCAACGCGTGGGAAGCCACCAAGCGCGAGGTCAAAGCGGTGCGCGAGGGCGTTGGCATAAACGAGGTGCACAACTTCGGAAAGTATCTCGTTGCCGGTGAAAGTGCACGCGGCTGGCTGGATCGGATCATGGCTGGCCGCATCCCGCAACCGGGCCGCGTTAGCCTGACGCCGATGCTGTCGCCAAAGGGTCGGCTAATTGGCGATTTCACTGTCTCCTGCCTGTCAGAGACCGCGTTTCAACTCACGGCCTCTTATGGGGCTCAAGCCTATCACATGCGCTGGTTCCAGATGAACAAGGCAGAAGGCGTAAAGGTCGAGAATATTTCCGACAGGCTCAACGGGTTTCAAATCGCAGGACCAAAAGCGCGCGATCTGCTGGCCGCCTGCACGCGCGAAGATATCTCGGATATGCGTTTCATGGATGTCCGCAAGCTCTGCGTCGGCATGGTCGACTGCCTGGTGCAGCGGGTCAGCTATACCGGCGATCTGGGCTTTGAAATTTACTGCGATCCCATGGCGCAGCGCGCGCTATGGGATGTTCTTTTGGCCACGGGCCAGCCGATGGGCCTCAAACCCTTTGGCATGCGCGCGATGATGTCGCTTAGGCTGGACCGGTTCTTTGGCTCTTGGCTTAGCGAGTTCTCCCCCGATTACACGCCCGGAGAAACCGGCATGGACCGGTTTATCTCTTTCAAGAAAAACACAGACTTCATCGGACGCGCCGCCGCAGAGAGCGAACGCGCCGAGGGTGCCGCCAGAAAGCTTGTTGCCTTTGAAGTGCAGGCAGAGGACGCGGACGTGAACGCCTATGAGCCGGTTTGGATCGCTGGCAAGGTGCAGGGGTTCTGCACCTCCGGCGGCTATTCCCACCATGCGGAGAAATCCATAGCCATGGCATTGATCCCGACAGAACTGGCAAATGAGGGCCTTGCGGTCGAAATCGAAATCCTGGGCCAAATGCGCCCTGCCCGCCTAATCACCGAACATTTGTTTGACATAGATGGAAGCAGAATGCGCGGTTAAAACAGACAATCCCGGCACGCAGCCGGGATTGCGCAAAAGACCGGCAGTGCCCCAACCGCAGATCAGAACCGATTAACTGACCAGCAGTTTCGCCTCATGCTTCTTCAGAGACATCCGCGCCGCGCGGTAATCGTCGAGACCTTTGGTTGTGGCAAGCTCTGGGAAGAGAGCCAGTATTTCTTCTCGGCTCTCCCGCGCGATGCCTTTCAGTGAGTGGTCACCGGGCTGGAAACTTTCGGACCAAGCAGCATCGCCAAGCACCACCTCGTGGTGGTCGAAAAGAATATGCACATAGCTGACGGCATCAACGTCGGCCTCCGAAACTCCTTCAAGCCCGAGCAAGTGTTTAGCCGCTACCAGCACTTCGCGTTCGCCGAACATGACCTGCGCCATTTCGCTTATCAGCAGCATTCGGTGATTGGGGCTGACCATCATATCCCGGTTGGGCATATCGGCTCCAAGTGCACCTTTACGAATAAGGATTGGTTTGAATTTCGGCATCGCCGTAAGTTCAACATCGCTTAGATCGCGGCGACCCGCCCAACGGATGTCCTGAATGCCGTTGTCACGGGTAAAGACTTTGTCTCCTGCCCTGAGTTTTTCCACCGGACGTGTGCCCGTAGGAGTTGCCACCTGCGTACCTGGGGTGAAACAGATAATGAGGTTTTCAATATCGAAGAATTCTATGTTGGCAAACTCACCATCCCGCTCAAGCTGGATTTGACCATCAAAGCCCGGATTACCGTTGTTCTCAGGGTTCTGAACAAGGTTCACGACGCGGAACCCCTGCGCGATCAGAGGAGATATATCGAGCGTGTCGTTGTCATCGCCGCCAAAGTTGCCGTCAACGGTTGTGTTATTGACGCCATTGCTGCCGAGTTGATCAATTATGATCGTATCGGCATCATCGCCGCCTTTAAGGACATCGTTGTCACCACCGCCACGGATGACATCATCGCCTGCGCCGCCATCAACGCTATCGGTGCCATCGCCGCCGTCGATTTCATCCTGACCTTCGCCGCCTTCTATGGTGTCGTCACCACCCTCGCCAAAGATCGTGTCGTCCCCAATACCACCGACAAGACTGTCGTTTCCGGGTTCGCCGTCATCCGGGACAGGTACGTCGAAATAGACGTCAGTCACGTTAACGCCACTTGGTCCGCCACCTGAGTTTGTGTGTGTAATTTCCAGACGGGCCACTGGCCCTTCGACACTTACAAGGAGTGAGATATCCGGGTCTGTGTCCGGGCTTCCCCCGCCACTAGACGTCGCGGTATCAAAAAGACCATCCCCATTCGTATCCGTAAGAATGACGTCATCGCCCGCTTCGAGAAATACAGGTATCTCATTGCCATCTTCATCGAAGGCCAGGATTTGCACCTGGCTGGACACGTCAATGTCGTTGACACGAAAGGAAACACGTTCTGTCGGTTCAGAAAACTCAAGTTCATATACTGCCTCGTCGCCATTAGCGATAAGTTCGCTGGTAAACGAACTCATATTGTCGACGGGTTCTCCATCGGCATCTATATTGGCTACGTTCTGCTCGTTGCTTGCAAACTCGGTTCTGGCACCCGCTGTCTCACTCAGAATGTTAAAACTGACTTCAACGCCACCAGTGTTCTGGGTGAAACTACCAAGCAGCTGCCCATCCTCTACACCTGCCAAATCCCACTCAAAGCTCTCGCGCGCTGTCGTACCTGCGCCAGGACCGGCATAGTTGCTGTCGCCAAAGATTAGATCGTCACCATCTTCGCCAAAGACGTCGTCATCTCCGGAACCCGCATAGATCTCGTCAT
>JBCDDS010000142.1:0-9146 GCA_039180185.1 Pseudomonadota bacterium
AGCGGGCTGATCCAGCGCACAATCCGCGTTTCAAATGCCAAGGACTATGATCAAAAATCAATTGATATGCTGTGCGCGATTTTTGAACCGGAGCCGCTCACCGAAAGAATCGAAAATGAGGCTATTCTTTTGTGTTTCGCGGGTGCCAGCCTCGTTGGAACGGTGGGGCTGAAAGGTGACTATCTGCGATCATTGTTCGTGGACCCTGCGTTTCAGGGGCAAGGGTTAGGCAAAGTGCTGACTGCAAAAATTGAAGAAGAAGCGCGACAGAGAGCAATCCCGGAAATGATGATCCATTCCTCACTAACAGCGCGGGAGTTTTACGCGGCTCTTGGCTATGAATTTGTGGAATTGCAATCATACCCGGAAGGACCATTCGTCTTGATGAGAAAGTCGCTTAATGTGCGCCCGTGAAATATCTAGTGCCACGAAACACCGGCAGTGACGTTGGCCGATGTGTCGCGACCGTCTGTTGACGCCTCAGATCGGAGCAGACCTTCGTTTCTGCAAGGCCGAGGGTTGCTTTGTCCGCATATCGACTTACCATAGCTTCCTGCCATGCGGCCGCCAACGAGATCGTTTAGCATTGCGCCATATTTATTACTTTGCATTTTTGCGGCGTTGACCTCAGCCATAGAGGTACATACTGACCTCGCATGCGTGTTCGGATCAAAGTTTGCTGCATCGCGTCTCGGCAAGAGGCGCGGGTGGCGATGGATGCAGGTGCGGATGCGTTGGGGCTTGTGGCCGCGATGCCATCTGGTCCCGGGCAAATAAGCGACGAAGAAATCGCTGATATTGTACGATTTGTTCCTCCCCCGATTTCAATATTCATGCTGACCGCGGAGCCAACCGCCAAGGCGATCTCAAGACATATCGACGCCACGCAACCAACCAATGTTCAGATCGTGTCACATATTGATGAGGCGGAGTCTGCCAAACTCGCCACGCTTCAACCATCGGTCCGTCGGGTTCAGGTCATTCATGTGGAAGACGAAGGCGCGCTTGACTTTATCCCGATCTACGCCCCGCATGTGCACGCGTTCTTACTCGATTCCGGACGGCCCAGCGCCAAGGTACCAGAACTCGGTGGCACAGGCAGACCGCACGATTGGGCGATCAGCCGAGCCTTTGTCGAGGCAAGCCCTCTACCCGTTTTCCTTGCCGGAGGTCTGACGCCAGAAAACGTGCAGCAAGCGATCAGGCAGGTGAAGCCGTTTGGTGTGGATCTGTGCTCTGGTGTGCGCAAGAATGATCGACTTGATCCAAAGAAACTGAACGCCTTTGTCCGAGCCGTCGCCACTGCGTGACAGAGAAACAAAGGCGCCTGTTTGGCTTTGAGGCCTTGGTGGATTTGCGTCCTTAAAACTTTAGTTCCGCGTTGATTGAGAGCACCGCATCTGGTTGCTCGCTTTCAGTTCCAAAGAGTACCGCAATTCGGGGCTCGATCGCCCTTCCGCCACCCAAATCGACGTCGAAGTAGGCCGCCGGACCGATGAAAAGCTCTGACTCGGTTCCTGATGTGAATGCGCTCTCGACCTCACCAAAGAGTTCCAGACCAACAGCCGTCGACTCTGTGACATCCACAGCCGCAGCCAAGGTGTAAATCAGCGCCTCGTCCTCACCGTCTTCAAACGGAAACTCTACAAAAAGGTTAGCAATCGTCTCAACCGGTCCAAAGCGCGCCTCTGCCAAAGGCCCAACAACAATGGCGCCATCATCGATGCCACCATCG
The DNA here is from genome assembly GCA_039180185.1 of Pseudomonadota bacterium. GTDB lineage: Bacteria > Pseudomonadota > Alphaproteobacteria > Rhodobacterales > Rhodobacteraceae > Roseovarius. Next base: position 1,736 of record JBCDDS010000142.1, read on the forward strand.
CGCGGTATCTCTAGCGCGAAATAAAGGCCCAGCGCTTCAAGCGAGACGCCTTCGTCGCCCCCATGATCATGATCCCCATCGCCCAAAGGAAGGAGAAGCACGTTTTCCCACTCAAAGCCTTCATATTCAAATCCATCACCTTCTACGTCGGCAAACTCTACGGCAATAGTGGTTTTCCAGAATGAGGTTACGCCGTAGCCAACGGCAAGTTCATAGGCGGATTGTTCCTCTCCGTCGTCTACGTTTTCGAGGACAAACCCGGTGAGCAGCTCAAGCTCCACTTCGCCTTGGTCTACGTCTGGATGAATCACCTCAAAAACCTGCGCCTGTGCAGTGACGGTGAAAAGTGTTGTGAATGCCGCCACCATTACTGACAGCTTAAGAGGACTCTCAATGAACATATTTCGCTCCCTGTATTTTGTAATGTTATAACATTACATTTCTTTATGAAGTTCAATACGTTTCCCGAACACAATTTCGTAACTTCCTGGAAACTTCAGATGTTTAACGAAGCCGCTTAAAAATACCGCCAGATTGAGCAGCGCCAAGGATTGCACAAAAGTCCGGCCTGAAATGTCCCGCATATAGCACCGTGATTTGTCTCTCTCTTGCCGCCTTCATCAAAACCCGCTAAGCGCGCAGCAATTCCGCAAGAGAGGGCACGAAATGTCGGCGCCAAAGAAAGTTGTTCTGGCATATTCCGGAGGTCTGGACACCTCAATCATCCTGAAATGGCTGCAGACAGAATACGGCTGTGAGGTTGTTACTTTCACCGCTGATCTTGGTCAGGGCGAAGAGCTTGAACCGGCGCGTGCGAAGGCGGAGCTTTTGGGTATAGCGCCAGAGAACATCTATATCGAAGACATCCGTGAGGAGTTCGTGCGTGATTTCGTTTTTCCGATGTTTCGCGCGAATGCGGTTTATGAGGGGTTGTATCTTTTGGGCACATCGATTGCCCGGCCTCTGATCTCCAAACGGCTGGTTGAGATTGCTGCCGAGACAGGCGCCGATGCAGTGGCCCATGGGGCGACGGGCAAGGGCAATGACCAGGTGCGGTTTGAGTTGGCGGCCTATGCGCTCAACCCCGACATCAAAGTGATAGCGCCTTGGCGGCTTTGGGACCTAACCAGCCGAACAAAGCTCATCGATTTCGCAGAGCAGAACCAAATTCCGATTGCCAAAGACAAGCGCGGTGAGGCGCCCTTCTCGGTCGATGCGAACCTGTTGCACACATCAAGCGAAGGCAAGGTGCTCGAAGACCCAGCCGAGACGGCACCGGACTATGTCTACCAACGCACGGTTCACCCGGAGGATGCGCCTGACAAGGCGGAGTTTATCGAAGTTGGTTTTGAGGGCGGGGATGCGGTGTCGATCAATGGCAAGGCGCTTTCTCCTGCCGCGCTTTTGACGAAGCTTAATGAGCTAGGTGGTAAACATGGCGTCGGGCGACTTGACTTGGTTGAAGGCCGATTTGTTGGCATGAAGAGTCGTGGGATTTATGAGACGCCGGGTGGCACGATCCTGCTTGAAGCGCATCGCGGGATTGAACAGATTACGCTCGACCGAGGTGCCGCGCATCTCAAAGATGAACTTATGCCGCGTTATGCTGAATTGATTTACAACGGCTTCTGGTTCAGCCCAGAGCGCGAGATGTTGCAAGCTGCGATCGACGCGTCACAGACACACGTGACGGGCACTGTTCGGCTTAAGCTTTACAAAGGTTCCGTTCGCACAGTCGGACGTTGGTCCAATCACTCGCTCTATTCTGAGGCGCATGTAACGTTTGAAGAAGACGCAGGCGCCTACGATCAAAAAGATGCGGCCGGTTTCATTCAACTTAACGCACTTCGACTGAAGTTACTGGCCGCGCGCGACCGCCGTTTGAAGAAATAAGCCTCTGTTTTTTGGCGCCGCTAGAACTTCGCGCTTTTCAGTTTCTCATAGGCGGGCATTGCAGCTTGCGCGACTTCTGCAAAACTCCCTTCTAGTTCTGGCAAATCGGCTTCTGCGTCTGCAAATGCGGTAGACTGGTGAACGGCGGCGTACCAGTGTTTGGCCCATATGCCGTCGCCGGGATGACCACCCGCCTTCCACGATAGCATCGCGGGGTCCCACTCAAGGCCCAACGCATCGCACAAGCGCCGCAGCATTTCTTTAGGGTTACTCCGAATGTCTGTGCTATCGATCACGAATGGCTTCTGGCCTAGTGCTGTCAACTGCTCAAATAACTCCAACTGCTGCACGAACCCCAAATCGGCCAGCGTCGGGTTTTCGTATTTCGCGGCAAAGCTCGCCATCACCCGCACCGGGTGACGGATCAGGAAAACATTTGTGACTTTAGTAATCCAGTCGCGGGGGACACTCTCAATCATGTGTTGCGACATGTGTTTTTGATAGAAATGCGGCTTCCCATCCGGGTTCGGCCCCAACAGCCCTTCTACAACCTCATCCGGATGGGTGGGTTGCGAGGCAATGATCTCTTCTCGCATCGGGTGCTGCAGTCCGGTTTGCGCCAAGTACGCGGCATAAAATGGTTCATCAACAACCGCGAAATCCTCTCTCGCGCCGAAGGCATACATCATCGCGGTAGAAAGATTGCGCGGCCCAGACCACATCGCAATCCGCATCAGCCGCCGGTCCGCTCAATAAGGGACTTGTACAATTCCTGTATCCGTCGAGTCATTGGACCGCGTGTGCCATCCCCAATGATCCGTCCATCGATTTCGCTGACGGGGGTTTGTGCCCCGAACGTGCCAGTGAGAAACGCTTCATCAGCGCCGTAGGTGTCTACCAGCGAATAGTTGCGTTCATAGATCGGGATCCCATCTTCTCGACACAGTTCGATGACCTTCTGCCGCGTGATCCCGTTCATGCAGTAATCCCCGGTGGACGTCCAAACCTCACCCTTGCGCACGATGAAGAAATTACAGGCGTTCGTGGTACACACAAAGCCATGGACATCGAGCATCAGCGCCTCGTCAGCACCCGCCTTTTCCGCCGCGATACAGGCAAGGATACAGTTGAGTTTAGAATGCGAATTCAGCTTTGGATCCTGAGTCATCGGCAGACCGCGTATATGCGGAACCGTCGATAGTCGGATCGGGCGCGGAAGGCTGGGCCGAGAGTGCTCCATAATGATCGTAACGGTTGGACCTTGCTGCGAGAGCGATGGATGCTGAAACGGGTGTGTCTTCAGCCCGCGCGTCACCATCAGGCGGGCGTGTGCATCGGTCGTCATCTCATTCGCAGCTTGTGTGTCGATCACCGCTTGCCTGACTTGGCTAGCGCTCATCCCGATATCCAGGTCAATCGCTTTGGCCGCCTCGAACAGCCGCGCCAAGTGTTCATCAATGAACGCCCATGTACCATTATAGAGCCGCAGCCCTTCCCAAACGCCATCGCCCAGCATGAAACCGCTGTCATAGACACTGACCATGGCTTTGGCCTTCGGAACGATTTCACCATTGAGCCAGATTCGAATGTTTTCGTTGCGCGCGTCTTCCTCTGCCTGATGCGTGGTCTGATGATCCATTTCAATGTCCTTTCAAGGACCCGGAATTGTTTCAAAACCCGAAAGCCCAAATGTTACAAACCACGCTATTGCCGCCAAAAAACGCTGCCAAGCCGTAAATTTCATTCACCTGGGCGTGAAATCACGCGCTGGTGCATTTTCCTTTTGAACAGATCGGTACAGTTTGTTCGCCAACAGCAGGAGACACATGCTATGTTGGACCTTAGAATTATGAAGCTCGTCGTGCTCAGTGCAGCCATTGCGACCGGATTATTTTTCCAATCACAACAAGCACATGCAGGTGAGACAGAGGTGTTGACCTTGGCCGGAGGATGCTTCTGGTGCGTTGAATCTGATTTCGAAAAAGTTGACGGCGTAAATGAAGTGATTTCAGGCTATACCGGCGGCGCAGCCAAAAACCCGACTTATAAGGATGTCGTAAAGGGCGGCACTGGTCATTATGAAGCGGTTCAGATTTTCTTTGACCCTGAAGTGGTTTCACGCGACGCACTTTTGCACATGTTTTTCCGCTCCGTTGACCCAACAGATGCTGGCGGCCAGTTTTGCGACCGCGGACAAAGTTACAGCACAGCGATTTTCACTTCTAATGACGCACAAAAATCAGCGGCTAAAAAAGCAAAGAGCGAAGCAGCACGCGAATTGGGCCAGGAAATTGTAACGCCTATTATACCAGCGGGTGAATTTTACCGCGCTGAAGACTATCATCAGGACTACGCCAAAGGCACAAACCTCGTTATCACACGATTTGGCGTGAAGCGGCAATCCGATGCTTACAAAGCATATCGCAATTCATGTGGTCGCGACGTGCGTGTCAAACAGCTTTGGGGTGATAAGGCGCCCTTCGCTGGCACTTAGTTTGCAAACGCATTTACCTCTTCCAAATCAGGGACGGCATCCGCTGTCCCTTTTTTTGTCACCATTAGAGCGGCAGCAACATTTGCCCGGGAAATCGCATGATCGACCGAAAGGCCTTGATCAAGCCCGGCGGCAAAATACCCGGTAAACGTATCCCCTGCCCCGGTCGTATCGACAGCATTCACCTTTGGCGCCGGAAAGTGGTTTACGGTTCCAGCACTGTAATGCATTGCACCCTCGGCACCCTTCGTCACGATTACGTCCGAGATCGGCAGGTTCTCGGGTTCAGTTTTCAAGTGACTTGTAAGTTGAGATAGTTCGGTTTCATTGAGAATGAGAACGTTTGCAAAGGGCAAGATGTCCGCCGTGATCTTCGCCTCAAAGGGAGCTGCCGCATAGATAACGCGCATACCAATTTCAGAGCCTATTTCTGCGCAAAACGGCCCTAGATTAGTCTCGTTTTGCAACAAAAGGACATCCTTAGATGACGCGTTGCTCAACACTGATCGGATATGATCTTCGGACTGCATCTGGTTTGCACCGGGGAAAATCACAATGGCGTTTTCACCAGCCGCGTCAACATTGATGATCGCGTGTCCGGTCGCAGCATCAAGCATCTGAACGGAAGAGGCATCAACACCATAGCGACCAAGCCGTTCAAGCGCCCACCGCCCATCCTTACCAATGGCGCCGATGTGTCGAACATCAGCTTCAGCCCGGACTGCGGCAACCGACATATTTGCGCCCTTGCCGCCCAAGCCAGTCTCAAACGCGTCTGCTGCAATCGTCTCTCCCGGTTGGGGTAAATGCGACAGGCGGTAAATATGATCCGCGTTGATCGATCCGAGATTGTAAATCATAGTGCTCGTCCAAGTTTTACTTTTCCCTCGATTATCCAGAAAACCTTTGCGTTGAGAACTGGTTTTAGCTTTCGCAGGCTCTTAAGGGTTAGTAGTGTCGTCAGAACGCTCGAAGGGGGGCAATCGTGACGTCGACCATCACGCCAATGATGGCACAGTATCAGGAGATCAAAGCGCAGTACCCGGATGCGCTCTTGTTCTACCGCATGGGCGATTTCTATGAGCTATTCTTCGATGATGCGGTTGCAGCGGCGCAGGCGCTTGATATTGCGCTGACGAAACGCGGCAAGCATCTCGGCGAAGACATTCCGATGTGCGGCGTGCCGGTGCACTCTGCGGAGGGTTATCTTCTGACCCTGATCCGCAAATCCTTTCGCGTGGCCGTGTGCGAGCAGATGGAAGACCCTGCTGAAGCAAAAAAGCGCGGATCAAAAGCCGTTGTGAAACGTGATGTTGTCCGGCTTGTGACGCCCGGAACACTGACAGAAGAAAGCTTGCTTGACGCGCGCAGGCACAATTATCTCGCTGCCTTTGCCAATGTTCGTGGATCAGGCGCCCTGGCTTGGGCTGACATATCCACTGGCGCCTTTTCAGTGTTGCCACTGCAGCATGTTCGACTTGGTCCTGAACTTGCCCGATTGAACCCCAGCGAACTAATCGTCGCAGATGGAGAAGAGGCGAGTTTAGCTGAAATAGTCTCTGATTTTGCGATCTCGCTGACGCCGCTTGGGCGCGCCGCTTTCGACAGCACTAGCGCAAGTAAACGTTTGTGCGATCTGTTCAAAGTCAAAACCCTGGATGCCTTTGGTAAATTCGAGCGACCAGAGCTCGCAGCGATGGGGGCATTGGTCGAGTATCTGGAAATCACCCAAAAAGGTAAGCTTCCGCTACTCCGCCCACCCAGTCGCGAAAACCAAAAAGGTGTTATGCAGATCGACGCCGCAACCCGGCGCAGCCTCGAGCTGACGCAATCCATGAGTGGAGGCAAACAGGGGTCTCTTTTGTCAATTGTAGACAGGACAGTGACTGCCGCCGGTGGAAGGTTGCTCGAACGACGACTTTCCAGTCCTAGCCGCGATCTGGATGTCATCGAGAAACGGCTCGACGCCGTTTCGTTTTCGTTTGAGGAGCCCAGTTTCAGAGACGGCTTACGGCAATTTCTACGCAAAGTGCCTGATCTTGATCGGGCTTTATCTCGTTTGGCACTGGATCGCGGCGGGCCACGCGATCTGGCAGCTGTTCGTAACGGGTTGGAGCAAGCAACCACGATTTCCGACGCAGTGGAGAGGCAAGAGCTACCCACCTTCTTGGCAAAGGCAGCAAAATCGTTGTCAGGTCATGACGATCTGCTCGACTTGCTGGGCAGGGCGCTTGTCGCTGAACCGCCGCTGTTGGCGCGGGACGGTGGTTTCATCGCTCAGGGCCATGACGCCGAGCTGGATGAGGCGCGCAAGCTTCGCGATGAAGGGCGCGGTGTTATCGCCGGAATGCAGGCGGAGTATGCGGAACTGACCGGCGTTCAAAGCCTGAAGATCAAGCACAACAATGTGCTGGGCTATTTCATTGAGGTCACGGCGACGCATGCGGAAAAAATGCTGTCTGAGCCACTCAACGAAACGTTCAAACACCGTCAAACCACTGCCAATCAGCTACGCTTTACGACGGTCACGCTCAGTGAGTTGGAAACCCGAATCCTCCACGCCGGTGGTCGAGCGATCGAGATCGAAAAGCGTCTCTATGAAGGCCTAAAGTCCGCAATTCTGGAAAATTCCGCTTTTATTTCTCAGACCGCGAACGCGCTGGCAGAGCTTGACTTGAGCACTGCCTTGGCCGAGCTCGCACAGGCTGAGGACTGGACAAGACCAAACGTGGACGCATCGCGGGCACTGCATATCGATGGTGGGAGGCATCCAGTCGTCGAAGCGTCACTTGTTGCGCAGAGTGGAACACCTTTCGTGGCCAACGATGTGTCACTGGGTGAATCGTCTGATGTCTGGCTGCTGACAGGACCGAACATGGCTGGCAAATCCACCTTTCTTCGGCAGAACGCCTTGGTGGCCGTTTTGGCCCAGATGGGTAGTTTCGTTCCGGCCCGAAGCGCTCATATTGGTCTTGTAAGCCAACTTTTCAGCCGCGTGGGCGCATCAGACGATCTGGCGCGCGG
>JBCDDS010000143.1:0-8974 GCA_039180185.1 Pseudomonadota bacterium
CACCTTTCCTTCTTCCAGTTTAACGACACGATCCATCTGCGCTGCGAGGTCCAGGTTATGCGTGGCGATAAGCGCGGCGAGGCCGGAGCCGCGGACAAGCTCCATCAACGCACCAAAAACCTGTTCTGACGTACCGGGATCCAGATTTCCTGTCGGTTCATCGGCCAGAAGCAGCGCTGGTTCGTTGGCCAGCGCCCGACAGAACGCCACGCGCTGTTGCTCACCGCCTGACATGGCAGACGGTCTGTGCCCCGCTCGCTCAGCCACGCCGACACGTGTCAAAAGATCTTTAGCACGGGCCTCGGCGGTGGATTTTGAAATACCGTTGGCGAGTTGTGGCAGTACGATGTTTTCCAGCGCAGTAAACTCCGGCAGTAGGTGATGAAACTGATAAACAAAGCCCACGTCCTGGCGCCGCGCAATGGTGCGTCGCCGGTCGGATAAACCAGTCATCTGAACGCTGTTGATCTCCACCTGCCCCGCATCGGGCGTATCCAGCAGACCCGCGATGTGCAGAAGCGTTGATTTGCCAGCGCCCGAAGGCGCGACAAGAGCCACCATCTCGCCCGAGGCGATCTCAACATCTGCACCAGAGAGCACCTCCACTTCGTTGGTTTTGCCTTTGTTATAGGTCTTTTCAATCCCGGAAAGGCGCAGGCGCGTTTCACTCATATCGCAACGCCTCAACCGGGTTCATCCGCGCCGCGCGACGGGCCGGGAATATCGTCACAACGAAACTCAAAAACAGCGAGAGGCTCACCGCGAAAAGCACGTCACCCATTTCCAGATTAGCCGGCAGGCGAGAAATTGGTCTGACGTTTGGATCCCAAACCGGTTGACCGGAGAACCAGTCGAGCACGGCGAAAATCGTATCTAGGTAGATCGCAGCGAGACAGCCAAGTATCGTGCCCACGATAGTGCCGATAACACCGTTGAACGCACCGCACAGGAAAAATACCCGCAGGATGGAGCCTTCCGTGAGGCCCATGGTGCGTAGAATACCGATATCCCGTCCTTTGTTCTTAACGAGCATTATGAGGCCGCTGACGATATTCATCGCAGCGATCAGGACCAGAACGGTCATGATCACCATCATGATGTTGTCCTCAACCTTCAGAGCATGCAGGAAACCGCCGCGAGCATCCTTCCAAGACCAAACCTGAGTGCGTTCACCTGCGGCGCGGATCAGATCATCACCGAGATTGTCCACCGCTTCCGGGTCTTCGACCATGACCTCTATTTCGTCAGCGATGCCCTCGCGGTTAAAAAAGCTCTGCGCCTCTTCAAATGGCAAATATACACGAACTCGGTCGATATCAGGTCGGCCTGCGGAAAATACATAAACCACGTCATACGCATTGACACGCGGCGTGACGCCAAATGCGGTTTTATTGCCGGTGGGATTAATCAATTTGATCTTATCCCCGACAGTTATGCGCAGGTTACGCGCAATGCTCGAACCTATTGCGATCGGGAAGATCGGCTGGCCGTCAACTTCATTCAAAGCAAAGTCGTCTACATTACCAAAACCGGTTTCTGGGTTTACGATACGTGGTAAGTCCTTGAGGTTTTCCAAAGTAATTCCATAGACTTGTACGCCGGAGTTGTTTTGTTGGTTGGTCGCCATGGCCTGTCCGGAAATAAGTGGTGCAGCTCTGGTGACGCCCTCAACCGCACGCAGACGCTCCGCCATAGCGTCATACTCAACGATACGGCGGTCAATGCGGCCGGTTTGCTCATTAATTGTGCCGATATTGTAGACAGTGACATGGGCACCGGAGCCAAGGATCGTGTCAACAAACTCCGCCCGAAAGCCCGAGCGTACGGCCAATGTCGCAATTAGTGCAAAGACCGCAAGCGTGATGCCAACGAGGCTAATCCAGGTCATGACGCTGACGCCGCCCTCCGCCCGTTTGGCGCGCAGATAACGCCAGGCGATCATCCACTCGAACCTGGAAAAGGGGGCGGGTTGTGCTGCCACGAGAAACCTCGGTGTTGTTTTGCCTCAGACCATGGGCAAGAGCGATGCTTGGGTCAAGTCAAGTAGATTTTTGCAATCCTTTCGACCGCCTGTTCAGGCGGTAGCTCTTCGCTCTCCCCAGTACGCCGACTGGTGAGCTCCACCACGCCATTTTTCAATCCACGAGGACCGACAGTTATACGCCAAGGCAGACCAATCAAGTCCATCGTCGCAAACTTACCCCCCGCCCGTTCTTCACGGTCGTCATAAAGTGGCTCAAGGCCCAGTGCGGAAAGTGAGGCATAAAGGCTCTCGCACGCCGCATCTGCCTCGGCGTCGCCTTGCTTGAGATTGACGATGCCAGCGTGGAACGGGGTCACGCCCTCAGGCCAGATAATCCCGTTCTCGTCGTGACTCGCCTCGATTATAGCTCCGATCAAACGGCTCACGCCGATCCCGTGGCTGCCCATATGCACCGGCACGGGCTTTCCATCTGGCCCTTGCACCGTTGCGCCCATGGGCTCCGAATACTTCGTGCCGAAATAGAAGATCTGGCCCACCTCGATACCACGCGCACTCCGACGGCGCTCCTCGGGTATCTCATTAAAGAGCGTCTCATCGTGCGTTTCGTCTGTGCGCGCATATCGAGATGTGAATTCTTCAAGGATTTCATTGCATTGCGCGACATCACTGTAGTTAATCTCACGCTCACCGAAGCGCAGATCGGTGATGGCGCTGTCGTAAAATACTTCCGATTCACCTGTCTCCGCCAGTACCAAAAACTCGTGTGTGTAGTCGCCACCGATCGGCCCGCCATCAGCGCGCATCGGAATCGCCTGAAGGCCCATCCGTTCGTAGGTGCGCAAGTAGCTCACCAGATGGCGGTTATAAGCGTGAAGCGCGTCTTCTTTTGTCAAATCAAAGTTGTATCCGTCTTTCATAAAGAACTCGCGCCCCCGCATGACACCAAAACGCGGGCGGATTTCATCGCGAAATTTCCACTGAATATGGTAAAGCGTCAGAGGCAGGTCACGATAGCTACCGACATGAGCGCGGAAGATATCAGTGATGAGTTCCTCGTTGGTCGGACCATAGAGCATATCGCGCCCTTGACGGTCCGTGATCCGTAACATTTCCTCGCCGTAATCATCATACCGCCCGCTTTCACGCCAAAGATCGGCTGACTGCAAAGTAGGCATAAGCATCGGCACATGACCCGCGCGGATTTGCTCCTCATGCACGATATCTTCCAGCTTGCGCAGCACTTTGAAACCAAGCGGCAACCATGAGTAAATCCCGGCACTGGCCTGCTTGATCATGCCTGCGCGCAGCATCAGACGATGGCTTGCAATTTGTGCGTCGGCAGGTGTTTCTTTCAACACCGGTAGGAAGTATTGCGTCAGTCGCATGACAAGACCCTTTGAACTGGCGGTAGTACGCCCGGTGTATGGCTTTGCATCGGGCGAGACAAGCGAAAGACCAGCTATCTACAGGTGGCTCTTGCAACCCTGTAAAGCTTAGGCAATGACTGTTACGTAAGATGAAAGAGGGCACGTGGCGCTTCCAGTCAAAACGCAGCTACAATATTGGGGCATCGCAACGACGGTGCTTCTGTTGCTGCTTTGGGCGTTGGGCGATGTCATCTTGCCATTTGTTCTGGGTGGCGCTATTGCGTACTTCCTCGATCCAGTAGCTGATCGCTTTGAAAACGCTGGGTTTTCTCGTGCGATCGCTGTCACGATCATCACCCTTATCGCATTGCTAATTTTTATCATTTTGGTGCTGCTGGTCATTCCGACCCTTGTGGAACAGGCTGCAAATCTTATCAACATCGCTCCTAGGCTGTTTGGTGATCTCGAATTGTTCCTCACCGATCGTTTTCCGCAGATTGTCGATGAATCTGCGACGATCCGGAAATCGCTCACTGCACTCGGCGAAACGATACAGAGTCGGGGTGCACAACTTATCGATACAGTGCTGAGTTCAGCGGCCTCACTGGTCAACATTGTGGTGCTTATGGTGATTGTGCCTGTTGTTGCTTTCTACCTTCTGTACGATTGGGATCGGATGGTCGGCGAAGTAGATCGTCTTTTACCGCGCGATCACGCGCCGATCATAAGGCAGCTCGCACGTGAAATAGACCAAACGCTGGCGAGCTTCGTCAGAGGCATGGGCACTGTTTGCCTTGTCTTGGGCACGTTTTATGCAGTCTCTTTGATGCTGGTCGGCTTGCAATTTGGTCTTGTTGTTGGTGCGTTCGCGGGACTGATCACCTTTATCCCTTACATCGGTGCTTTGCTCGGAGGCGCGCTTGCCGTCGGGCTAGCACTCTTCCAGTTCTGGGGCGACTGGGTCTCAATCGGGCTTGTTGCCGGGATATTTGTGATCGGCCAGGTGATGGAAGGTAACGTGTTGACGCCAAAGTTGGTTGGCAGCTCAGTAGGACTGCATCCGGTCTGGCTTATATTTGCCCTGTCTGTTTTCGGCGCGCTCTTTGGCTTTGTCGGCATGCTTGTCGCAGTACCCGTCGCCGCTTCTATAGGCGTACTAGCAAGGTTCGCCATCCGTAACTATCTCGACAGCAGATTGTATAAAGGATTGTCGGATCAGGATCCGGAGTGATGTCGGAACAACTTAGTTTTGAGCTACCCAAGAAAACCGCACTTGGGCGAGAGGATTTTTTCGTCTCTCCCGCCAACTCGAAAGCTGTCGCGCTGATAGAAGATTGGTCCAATTGGCCGAACCGAAAACTGGCGCTTGTAGCGCCAAACGGTGCTGGCAAGTCTCACTTGGTGCATGTCTGGTCGCAACTTTCAGGAGCACAAGTCATACAAGCGTGCGACTTAGCGACAGCAGATGTCCCCTTATTGGCGAAAACGCCAGTAGCTGTTGAGGATTGCGAGGACGCAATCGGCAACGCGGAGGCAGAGACGGCGCTTTTCCATTTGCACAATTTGGTTTTGGCAGAGGGGCAAAGCCTACTTTTTACGGCACTGCGTGCACCAAAATTATGGAAGACTAAGCTTCCCGATCTTGCAAGCCGCGTCGAGGCAACCCCTGTTGCAACAATTGATGAACCGGATGATGCGTTGCTTGCTGCCGTGATGAGCAAGCAATTTCTTGATCGTCAACTTTCTCCACCGCCTGCGTTGATCAATTACCTCATCTCCCACATTGAGCGTTCTTTTCAAGCGGCGGAAGATGTTGTTTCGGCACTTGACAAGGCTGCGCTTCAAACGGGTCGCAAGCTATCAGTAAAACTGGCGGGTCAGATGCTGGACAAGACGTCGAGTTAAAGGCATGATGTCTTCCTTTAGTTATGACCATAATTCAAAAACCTACAGTGAATAACGCCGATTTCTTGACGTCCTCGCTTGTTGCGGCGGTGGACTTGCCTGGTGTGGACATCACCGGTCCTGGACGGTTTTTCAACCGTGAGCTCAGCTGGCTCGGCTTTAATTGGCGTGTGCTGGAGGAAGCTGAAAATCCATCCGTACCTCTTCTGGAGCGGCTGCGTTTTCTTTCAATCTCTGCAACAAACCTGGATGAGTTTTATAATGTGCGGGTGGCTGGCCTACGTGAGCTGGCGCGCGCAGGAAACATAACGCCGGCTTCTGATGGGCTCACGCCCGCAAATCAACTTGTGCTTATCGACGAAAATGCGAGACGCCTGTTACAGCGCCAACAATCAACGTTTGAGATGCTTTGCAAAGAGATGGCAGATGCTGGCATCGCGATATTAGATCGCGACAGCATCCAGAAAGAAGAAGAGGAATTTCTTTCAGACTTTTTCCTGAAACAGGTTTTCCCAGTCCTTTCGCCGTTGGCAATTGACCCAGCTCACCCGTTTCCCTTCATTCCAAATCTCGGTTACTCGCTGGCTCTCCAATTACGCAGCAAAACGGATCGACGCGCATTGCAATCCCTGCTGCCGATTCCGCAACAGATCGATCGCTTTGTGAATTTGCCCAGCACAGACGGCACGTTTCGTGTACTGCCGTTGGAAGAACTTGTACTTATGCAGTTAGATCACCTCTTTCCCGGCTATACGCTTCAGGGACACTGCAATTTCCGTGTTTTGCGCGACAGCGATTTGGAAGTCGAAGAAGAAGCCGAAGATCTCGTACGCGAGTTTGAGGTCGCCCTCAAACGGCGCCGACGCGGCGAGGTCGTACGTTTGAAAATATCCTCCGCTGCCCCCGAAAACCTGCGCAAAACTGTCATGCGAGAACTTGACGTAGGCGAGGATGAGGTCGTCGAAGTGGACGGCATGATTGGTCTTGCCGATCTCAAAGAGCTCGTTACGGATAGGCGTCCAGATCTGCTTTGGCCAAGCTTTACACCGCGCGTGCCGGAACGGGTGCAGGATCACGACGGCGACATGTTTGCAGCCATTCGTCAAAAGGACATGTTGCTGCACCACCCTTACGAGACGTTCGACATGGTTGTGCGTTTCTTGAGCCAGGCAGCGCGAGACCCAGATGTCGTGGCGATCAAACAGACGCTCTATCGGACATCCAAGGATTCGCCAATTGTCGATGCACTCTGCGAGGCCGCGGAGGACGGGAAATCTGTTACTGCGTTGGTCGAACTAAAAGCGCGGTTTGATGAGGCGGCTAACATCAGGCAGTCGCGCAGACTAGAACGAGCAGGCGCGCATGTGGTCTACGGATTTCTGGATCTCAAAACCCATGCTAAAATCTCAACGGTGGTCCGCCGCGAGGGCAAAGAGCTCGTGACCTATACGCATTACGGCACTGGGAACTATCACCCGATTACAGCGCGCATCTACACGGATCTCAGCTTTTTTACTTGCGACGCTTCGCTCGGTCGGGATGCCAGTAAGGTGTTTAATTTTCTTTCCGGTTATGCCGAGCCTCAAAGCTTGGAAAACCTCTCAATTTCGCCTCTATCACTTAAGCCAAAGCTCCTTGAAATGATCGAGGCCGAAATCAAACACGCTAAGTCCGGAAAACCAGCCGAGATTTGGGCCAAAATGAACTCGCTGATTGATCCGGATGTAATCGATGCGCTGTACAAGGCCAGTCAAGCGGGCGTCACAGTAAGCCTGGTAATACGAGGCATTTGCGGCCTGCGACCCGGCATGAAAGGCTTGAGTGAAAACATTCGCGTCAAGTCTGTCATTGGTCGTTTTCTTGAGCACTCTCGTATTGTGTGCTTCGGCAATGGCTCTGGACTACCCTCTAAGAAAGCGAAAGTCTTCATCAGCTCTGCGGATTGGATGGGACGAAACCTCAACCGTCGGGTCGAAACGCTTGTTGAGGTCACCAACGCCACGGTCAAGGCGCAAATCGTAAGCCAAATCATGGCTGCGAATATGGCTGATGTCGCGCAAAGCTGGGTCATGTCGCCCGATGGCACATTTCAACGAAATGAAATCAAGGAAGGTGAGTTTGCCTTCAGTTGCCATCGATTTTTTATGGAGAACCCATCGCTCTCTGGCCGTGGTTCTGCGGGTGCCTCTGATGTACCAAAACTGACCCACACGCGTGATTGACGGACGCGCTCTGCTGTTCCATAAAAATGATCAGGATAGCTCGGGGGAGCAATGGACGGCCAGAACGATCCGGATCAGCAAGACTGGGGTCCGTTTGGACGCCCGCTTTTCGATGAGCCATCTGCCCGAGCGCTAAGCCGTGTGGGCGTCGTCGACGTCGGTTCCAACTCCGTCAGAATGGTCGTTTTCGACGGCGCTGCTCGTAGCCCAGCCTATTTTTTCAATGAAAAGATCATGTGTGGGCTGGGCGAACATATGGCCGGCACCGGCCGGCTTAATCCGGAAGGGCGCGAACGCGCACTCGCGGCCATCAAACGGTTTCAGAAATTGGCCGAGACGATGGGCACCGGTCCACTTTCGGCCATTGCCACAGCCGCAGTGCGCGAAGCAGAAGATGGCGAGTCATTTCGACAGCAGGTTCTTGATGAAACTGGGCTATCGCTATGGGTCATAGACGGCAAGGAGGAGGCTCGGCTTTCGGCGCAGGGAGTTCTTCTTGGTTGGCCAGGTTCATACGGGTTGGTCTGCGATATTGGCGGTTCTTCTATGGAGCTTGCAGAGATCGATGGCGGTAAGGTTGGCAAGCGCGTCACCTCAGCGCTTGGCCCGTTTAACTTGCGCGAGATCAAGGGTGGGCGAAAGGCCAGAGACGCGCATATCAAATCCACAATACACAGCATGCGCGCCCAACTGGGCGAACAGAAAAACCGTCTGTTCCTGGTCGGTGGATCATGGCGCGCTATTGCAAAAATTGATATGTTACGCCGAGGTTACCCGCTCCATGTTTTGCATGAATATCGCATGAGCGCCCAATCGGTTCGCGAAACCGAGGCCTTCATCCGAGCCAACAGCCTTGAAGAGTTACGGGCCGGTGCTGACATCTCACTCAATCGTCTCGAATTTGTGCCTTATGCGATGCAGGTTCTGCGACGCTTGGTAAAGACTTTCAAACCACGCGATATAGCGATTTCAAGCTATGGAGTGCGCGAAGGGCTGCTTTATGAGCAAATGCCCCAGCCTTTGCGTGATCGTGATCCGCTGATCGAGGCTTGTCGATTTGCAGAGGCCAAGGATGCGCGCATTCCCGGCTACGGCAAGGTGATGTTTGATTTTTTGCGCCCGCTTTTCTCTAAGGCTGGGCCTGAGAAACTGCGCATCATCAAATCAGCCTGTCTACTGCATGACGTTAGCTGGCGCGCGCATCCGGATTATCGTGCAGAGGACTGCTTTGACAACGCGACGCGCGCCAATTTGGGCGGGTTAAAGCACTCCGAACGAGTTTTTTTAGGGCTGGCCCTCATGCACCGGTATTCAAACCGCCGCGAAGGGACACGATTTGAGGCGCTCAATCCTTTGCTCGACGAGCAAGACCGAAAGATGGCCGAGGTTCTGGGCCGGGCGATGCGGTTTGCCGCTATGTTCTGGCTGCGGAAGGACGCGCAGTTCGGACAACTCAAATGGCAGCCTAAAAAACGCATCTTAACGCTCAAACTCGC
>JBCDDS010000144.1:0-8806 GCA_039180185.1 Pseudomonadota bacterium
AAATCGGCGCGGCCTTGGGCGAGCAGCCGGTATTCATGGCAAGAGCATCGCAGCGACCAACTGCGCCCTATGTTTGGCAACAGAGCGCCCATCTGCACCTGTTTCGCCTTGGGCAGCAGATAAAAATGAATGAAGCCGGTCATCTCTGAGACGTCGCCACCCTTTGACACCGAAAGCGCCGACGTCTGCCCGTCAGCACGCACCAAATGGGTTTGCTTCTCATCCGTCGTGATGACCCAGTCGTCGACAACCGGGTCATAGAGCATCCCAAAAACAGGTTTGCCAAACACCGTAATCGCAAGGATCACACCAAAAAGCGGCAGCCCGTTGGCGAAATTCCAGGTTCCGTCCACGGGATCGAGGATGATGGCTAGCGGCGCCGTGCCGATCTCGTCGCGTAGCGAAGGATCCGCGCTGACGGATTCCTCCCCTACGATCAACGCATCGGGAAACACCTTCTCCAATTCGCGGCGCAAGACGGCTTCCGTCGCCAAGTCCGCTTCGGTCACAAGATCATGCTGATCGGACTTAATGCTGATATCCGCCTCACCAAGGCTTCGAAACCGCGGCACGATCTCGGCACTCGCGGCCTGACGTACCAGCTCGATCAGCCGCTCAATCTGCATCTCCGAAAATGCGGTCTGCATATCGAACCTTTCGCTATTCGCCCGCCCGCAAGGTTTGCGCCGGACGCGCCGACATTGGACCGAAAGCAAAGATCAAGCCAACTAAAAGAGAGATAAACGCACCTCCCGCAACGATGCCTAAGGCAGGCACCCATGCGATCTCAAAACTCGTGCCCATTATGTAGCGACTGACGGCCCAGGCCCCCGTGATGCCAGCGCCCAACGCAACGCTTCCTGCTGCCGCACCCAGCATCATCGCACGTAGGCTTAAGCCCCATAGAATACGCCCTCTCGTTGCCCCCAGTGTTTTAAGGATGGCGGCCTCGTAGCTCCGCGCGCGCTGATCCGCCGCCGCTGCGCCGATCAGCACAAGAAAACCTGTGAGCAGCGTTGCAGAGGCTCCGTAGGCCGTGGCTGACGCCAATCCGGCCAGAAGCTCGCCCACCTGCTCGACCGCATCTTTCACGCGGATCGCTGTGATGTTGGGGAACTTATCAGACAGATCACGCAAGATGGTGGCCTCTGCATCCTCTTCGGCATAGACAGTGGCAATGAAACTGTGTGGTGCACCGGCCAGCGCTGCTTCGTTCATGATCATCACAAAGCCCATGCCGGCGGTTGAAAAATCAACCTCCCGGAACGAGGTGAGTGTCGCCGTAATGTCGCGGCCCAAAATATTGACTGTGACTTCATCGCCAAGCTTGAGTCCCATTTCCTCGGCTTCTTCATCGGCAAAGCTGAGTTGAGGTTTGCCGGTATAGTTCGTGTCCCACCATTGCCCGTCTGTAATCGTACTGCGAGCAGGAAGGGCGGCGGCGTAGCTCACCCCGCGATCGCCCTGCAAAACCCAATGATCGCCAGCGGTCTCTTTAGCCGGGCGACCGTTAATCTCGGTAATGACCCCGCGCAGCATAGGTGCTGCATCCACACGACTTACCGCATCATCGCTGTCCAGACGCGCGGAAAATCCAGGCATTTGGTCGCGCTGAATGTCGACGAAGAAATAACTCGGTGCGCGCTCTGGAAGGTCACTGACGATGGCGTCGCGAAGGTTTCTGTCGACTTGTCCGATAGCGGCCAAAACACTGAGACCAAGCCCCAGGGACAGAACCGCAGCACTGGCCGTGCTGCCAGGACCACTGATCGCGCCGAGCGCCCACCCAAGCGCAACACGGCCACGAGCCGCTGGTTTCGAAGCACGCGCAACGGCGCGCAGACCGAGCCCCGTAACCGTCAGAACCGCAAGTGATCCCGCAATACCGCCAGCGGTCCAAAGCGTGAGTCTGGTGTCACCAGAAAACCAGCTTGCAGCGACTATTAAAACTGCCAATAACGTGACCGTCCCCACGACAAAAAACGGTGCAGGCCAGCGTTTGCTTAAACCTGCGTCACGATAAAGCGCCGCAGGGCGCACCTCGCGCGCCTGAGCGAGTGGCCAGAGTGTGAAGATAAGAACCGTCAGGATACTGTAAATCACGGCTTCGATCATTGGCCCCGAGTAGACTGCGAATACAGCTGGCACCGGCAGGCGCGCCTCAATTATAGGCGCCAATACCAACGGGACGCCGATGCCCAAGATCAATCCAAAGCTGATACCTACGATCGCCAAAACGCTCACCTGCAACAGATAGGTCAGAAACACTGTGCGTTGGTCCGCGCCCAAAGTGCGCAAGACAGCGATCACTTTGGTCTTGCCCGACATGTAGGCCTGTAGTGCTGCCGAAATGCCGACACCACCGACGGCCAACCCGGAAAGGCCAACTAGAATGAGAAAGGCGCTTAAACGGTCGACAAACTGTGCAGTCCCAGGTGCACCGTTTCGGGCATCGCTCCACCGCATACCGCTGCCCTCCATTGCGACCTCTGCCTCTCGCTTAATCGCGGCCAGATCCGCACCTTGCGGCAGATCAAGCCGATAGTGGGCTGAAAAGAGCGTGCCGGGTTGCAGAAGGCCTGACCCGTCAAGGTCTGCGCGTCGCAAAATGCTACGCGGGCCGAGTCCAAAACCGGCGGTGCGCGTGTCAGGTTCCCGTTCAAGAAGCGCGGTCAGCACGAAATCCTTGGTGCCGAGGCGCACGACGTCGCCCACGCTCACACCTAGCCTGTCCGCGAGGATTGGTTTGGTGACAAGGCCGGGTAGATCGTCCCTCCCTTCCAGCGCTTCGGACAGAGGTATATTTGGCGTCAGGTGAGGTGTGCCGATTAAAGGATAGTTTTCATCTACTGCTTTGATCTGGGTCAGACTTCGGGCTTCACCGCTGACGGCCATGGACCGGAAATCGGCGATTTCAGAAATTCGTTTGGCGCGTTTTTCCATCCAGGCAAGCTCAGTGGCATCGGCAAAACGATAAGTCAGCTCTATCTCGGCATCCCCGCCGAGAAGCGTAGCCCCTTCTTGGACCAAACCCTGTGCGATACTGTCGCGGACTGTGCCAATCGCTGAGATGGCAGCCACACCAAGAATGACGCAGGCCAGAAAAATCCGAAAGCCGTGCAGCCCGCCACGTAACTCGCGCCCGGCAATGCGTGCTGCGATCCGGATGCTCACGCGTCTTGTGCCTCTGTCAGACGACCGTCACTTATTTCTGCCACCCTGCCACAGCGTTGCGCCAGAGCAGGATCGTGCGTCACAAGGATGAGCGTCGCGTCGTGACGGGCCTGCAGTTCAAACAACAACTCAACGATGGCTGCACCGTTTTTGCTATCAAGATTGCCTGTTGGTTCATCCGCCAAGAGGATATCCGGGCGTGGTGCGACCGCGCGCGCCAAAGCCACGCGTTGTTGCTCGCCTCCGGAGAGCTGCGATGGGTAGTGATCCGCACGCTCGCCCAGACCCACGGCCTCTAGCTCAGCCCTCGCCCGCTCAAACGCTTCCCTGGCGCCAGATAATTCGAGCGGCGTTGCTACGTTTTCCAATGCGGTCATTGTAGGGATCAGGTGAAACGATTGAAAAACCACGCCAAAATGCGCGCGTCGCAATCGCGCCAACGCATCCTCATTCATGTCAGTCAAGTCGTGCCCTAACGCGGTCACCGTGCCGCCTGTGGCCCGTTCTAGTCCACCCATTAACATCAACAGCGAGGATTTTCCGGAGCCAGAGGGGCCTACTAGGCCCAATGTGTCTCCTCGGTGGACATCCAGTGTGATTGCCTCAAGTATTCGCACAAGCCCTGCGTTGGAGTGCAACGTCAGGGCCGCGTCACGAAGAGACAGCACAGGATCGGTCATGGTGAAATGCCTGCGAATTATTGCTCGATTGACATATGGGGTGCGCCGTCTGCTCGGCAAGATCGCATGTTTGGTTTTCATAACTTGTCCTGCGCTCGCGGCTGAGGATGTCACTATTCTGGCGCTCGGCGACAGCCTGACACAGGGTTTTGGCCTGGTGCAGGAAGACGGCTTCGTCCCACAGCTTGACCGTTGGCTGGATGGGCAGGGTGCCGATGTCGCGCTCATTAACGCGGGGGTGTCCGGTGATACGACCGCTGGTGGCGCTGCGCGGGTGGAATGGAGCCTGACACCGGACGTGGACGCCATGATCGTTGCGCTCGGCGGGAATGATTTGCTGCGCGGGCTCGACCCAAACGAGGCGCGTAAAAACCTTGAGACTATCCTGCAGGTGGCACAGACGCGAAATTTGCCAGTTTTGTTGGTTGGCATGCAGGCGCCAAGCAATTACGGACCGGACTATAAGAAAATATTTGATGCGATTTATCCAGACCTAGCCACCCAGTATGATACAGTTTACTTTGAGAGTTTTTTTGCGGGCTTGGGCGATGGCGACATCGCGACCCTGCAACCCTTCTTTCAAGCTGACGGTATTCACCCCAATGCCGAGGGTGTCTCACGCATCGTGGATGCGATGGGACCGAGCGTTTTGGCTTTGATAGAACGCGCGAAGTAGAAAAACCGCTTCGCGCTAGAAATTTTAAAGAACCGTAACCTTGGTGCCTATTGGCACACGCTCATAAAGATCCTGCACATGTGCGTTGATCATGCGAATGCATCCATTGGACACAGAACGACCAATTGATCTGGGCTGTGTTGTGCCGTGAATACGGAAATACGTGTCATAGCCGTTCTGGAACAGATAGAGCGCCCGTGAGCCAAGCGGATTATCTCCGCCACCAGGTTGCACGTAATCATTATCAATGAACTCGGTATACAGATGGGGATCGCGTTCGATCATCTCATTGGTCGGACGCCAGGTTGGCCATTTCTTCTTTACTTGGATGATTGCCGTGCCAGTGAACTCCAGCCCAGCCTTGCCCACACCACAACCGTACCGCAGCGCCTCTCCCGGCGCAGTGATGAAGTAAAGCATATGCGCCTTCGGCAGCACCAAAAGTTCGCCCACATCGTACTCAGTCGAAATTCCTACAGCCTGAGGTTCATATTTTGGATTGAGCTCAAACGTGCTCGCGGCAGCAGGCACGCTCAACGCAGCCGTCGCAGCAGCGGTAGAGCTCAGAAATTTGCGTCGATTTATCATAAAAGTGTCCCGTTCAAACCGAAGTGTAACAACGAACAGAATATACCGATCGCACGTTAAAGAGAAGAAATCACAAACCGTTCATTTGACTCAGTTTATTGCCAAACGTTGCAAACCTGCTCCTGTTTGCGCGCACAAACGAGCTTGAATCGGGCTTTTGGGGTTAAAGAAGCGGCAAAACGCGTGAAAATCGCTGTTTTGAGCGAGATTACATGAAAATTCGGGCAAAGCGGGCGATTCGCGAGCGTTTACGTTGCCTAATTTGGAAACAATCGCCGCAGAGCGTCGCATTGTATCTAAAAATTGTACAAAACCGTGATTTTTGCATGTCAAAAGCTCGCTTCATGATTGAAATCGGGCACAAATACGGCAAAATTGAGGATATTCTGTTTTTCCAACCCTACATTTCTGGTATCCAGATTACGTAACGTAACTAGTGGGGATCGGGTATGATCTTTGGACGCGTAATCAGCGCAGCAGTGGCTGCATCGACACTTATGATCGCAGGTGCAGCGCAGGCTGCGACATACAACATCACCGAAATTCTAAGCTACACCGATAACGGGTTTGGTTCCTCTCTCATTCATGACCAAACCAACGGAACGATGAGCGGTGGGGTCGTTGCCAATTTCGACTCCGTCGTGTCAGGGACTTACGATACCGTCACGGACATCATTCAGTTCAGCGGCACGATTTCTTTGGGGGGCTTATCGTCCACGTTTGATGCGTTCGGCACACTAGAAGACTCGCCCGGACGTACAGATGGTCTCTTTGGGTCCATCACCTTTACCTTCCTCGGTGATCTTCTTGATGGGCTGATGCTGCCTTTCGACTTCGCGGACCAAACCTTCACCTCCGGTGGGGAGCCGAATGGTTTTGCCTCTAACGGCACCAATGACTTCATTGCTCTGTGGGGGGACAATGGTCAGTTCGGCGGCAACCAATGTGCGGGCGGTACATGCCTTGGTATGGATTTGCGTCTCGCGATAGAACCGGTGCCACTACCGGCAACAGGCCTGCTGCTTCTGGCAGGTATTGGGGGCTTGGGCGCTGCGCGCAGATTGCGCAAAGCCGCCTGACACGACGCACCCAGCGTCATTTGCAAAGGCCCGCCGTTTTGGCGGGCCTTTTCTTTTTCATTTACGGGGAAAACCGGCTGCAAGCTTGTTTCTATATTAAAAACAGTTAGACTAAAAACTACCTATTGTTGAGTTTTCGGCTGAGCGAAGCGATCGCCGTTAATCCTTGTGACGTAGGGTCATTATCGCGAAAACCACTTAAAAACAGCGGTTTGACACAAATAGGCCATATTCTGCTCAGCATTGCTCCCAATTCCCCGTAACTGCAGCCCATGGTTGCGCCATTTTAAGCTCGTAATCTGCTGTTGGAATCACAGTCATGGGAGTGGGCGCTGTGGTAATAATTCAAAGAAAGAAGAAGAGAGAGTCAAAGACGTTTCGTGCGGAATGTCAGAACCTTTTGCAGGACGCTTTGAAGGACATCGATCCGCTAACCGGCAAATTGCTAAAGCTGCCAGTCCTGAAACTTGAGGGCGACAAGGTGAAGCGACTAAGGGTGCCGGGCTCGGCGAAGTAGCAATAAGATTTTTTTAAAGTTGAAAGACCGAGATGGGTAAACCTTTCGCGTTTACCCATTGATTTAATACTTCAAAAAAGTATTGCTAATCAATTTTTAATTGATCGAGCTTCACATTTGATAAACGCTAAGTATGTTTAACTTAGACAATCGAAACGTGTAACCTTGGTGGCGACATGACGCATTCACAATTGTCAAAAAGTCAGCGCGAGATACTTGAAACACTTAGCCGTATTGAGAAATTGCAGGACAATGCCCCTAGGAAAAAACAAGTAGTGCTCTTAGTTGCATCAGCTCTATTGATTGTCGTTTTGTGGCAAACTTTGTTTAATTGAACTTAAGGGACTGCGCGTGAGTGATTTTGAAAATGAAGTAAGAGAACAACTGATAAAAATCGAAGCAAAAGCCGAGCAATATATAACTTGGAAAATGGTTGTGACCGGGCTCTTTGTCGGTGTTTTGGCTCTGCTTGGTTATGGCGAGTGGCAGTTGCAGCGTTTAGAGGGTAGGTTTGACGCGAAGATTGCAGCCATGACATCTGAACTAAGCGATAACCTTCAAAAAACTTCGCAATCGATATCGAAAGCGATCGTTGATCAGAATTCAAAACGGTTTTATCCTAACTTTGTGGCCAACCCCGATAGCAGACAATATGATGTTTGGGGACAGCTTGGCGCGGTTTCTACGGTACCCATTGGGAGCGACTGGAAGAACTTCGAAGTTCAATACTATGATCCGCAAAAATCACAGGATTTGGTCGAAAAGTGGCGAGAGTTTCTAACAAACGAAAAAGATGTCGCGAAGTTCAGACCAATTACAGCTCAGTGGGAAGATTTTTTTGTTCAGAACGATTCTGGTGAATTCATACCGGCATCTGAATTTTTTGGTTTTTCAGAAGTTAAAAAGTAATCCTCGAAAACTGTGTTTCGCAATATGAGTGTTATCGTAGTTCGCCGAACTTTTTAATTTGGCGTTGGACGTGGAAACGCATTCCGCTTGTCCCGAAACGAGTTTGAAACTGAACTAAAGGCCATCCCGAATAACTAACTTACGAATTTTTCGCATATAATAAGCTTCGGAGTAAGCGCTTAGCGTCAAGAATTCAATTGAGTTCTGCGGGCATCGAACCCGTTCGTACAACACAAAAAGCCCACCCTAGCGGGCGAACTTTTTGTGTTTGATCCTTTTGGGTTCTAGCGCATCCGGCCCCAGCCGCCGCTTCTTGTCTTCCTCGTAATCCTCGAAGTTCCCCTCGAACCATTCCACGTGCGCCTCGCCTTCAAAGGCGAGGATGTGAGTGCAGATGCGGTCGAGGAAGAAGCGGTCGTGACTGATCACCACGGCGCATCCAGCGAAATCAACCAGCGCGTCCTCGAGCGCGCGGAGCGTCTCCACGTCCAGATCGTTGGTCGGCTCGTCGAGCAGAATGACATTGCCGCCCTCTTTCAGCAGCCGCGCCATGTGCACCCGGTTCCGCTCCCCGCCTGAGAGCAGCGAGACTTTCTTCTGCTGATCGCCGCCTTTGAAGTTGAACGCCGAGCAATAGGCGCGCGAGTTCACGCTGGCATCGCCCAGTTCAATGATTTCAGCACCGCCTGAAATCGCCTCCCACACGGTCTCATCCGCCTTCAGATCGTCTCGCGACTGATCAACATAGGCCAGCTGCACCGTATCGCCGTAGGTGATCTCGCCGGCATCGGCGTTTTCCTGACCGGTGAGCATTTTGAAAAGCGTAGATTTACCCGCTCCGTTGGGTCCGATCACGCCAACGATCCCGCCAGGCGGCAGGGAGAAGGTCAAATCCTCAATCAAGAGCTTGTCGCCCATCGCTTTCTTAAGGTCTTCCACTTCAACCACCTTGCCGCCAAGCCGTGGCCCGCGCGGGATAACGATCTGCGCCCTGGTGATCTTTTCCCGCTCTGACTGTGCGGCGAGGTCGTTGTAGGCGTTGATCCGTGCTTTTTGCTTGGCCTGGCGCGCCTTGGCACCCTGACGGATCCATTCAAGTTCACGCTCAAGCGTTTTCTGCCGCGACTTATCCTCTCGCGCCTCATGTGCCAGTCGCTTGGCCTTCTGCTCCAGCCAGCTTGAA
>JBCDDS010000145.1:0-8788 GCA_039180185.1 Pseudomonadota bacterium
ATTGATGATGCCACGGCAGAGCTTCAGCAAGGTTTGCACGGAAAATTTGACGATATCGTCAATGCACATGGAGCGCATTGGCTCGGTGGGCATCCCGGGTTTGCGATTGACGATATCCGTGGTTATCACCCGCCTTTGCAATCGCTGAACCGTGTTCTGTTTCGTGCCGGTTTCGATAAACATGTATGCATAGGAGATGCCGGGGCGATCAATGTTCTGATCACCGCCTCTGATTTGCACCAAAAGCGATTTGATAGAGCCTATCTGGCTGTCGAAGGATAAGTTGGTTAGAGTTTCTCGCTTTGCATGTGCCGCGCGACAGCAAGGCCTAATGCATAAGAAATCTCATCGTATAAACGGTTGTATGCAGCGAATACCGCCGCGTTAAACTTTTGACCGGGCGTCGAGCGATAAAGCTCTGCGTACGCCTCAAGTTCGTCCCTCTCAAGCGTCTGATAGGCCATCAAAAGGTATGTTCCCAACCATACACCGGAATCCGATCGGATTGCCTCCTCTTGCGACCAGACATCGGCCAGCATTTCATCTTCCGACATGAAAAGAGCGCCACCGTCCGACATGCCGCGGTAAAACATCAT
Source organism: Pseudomonadota bacterium (assembly GCA_039180185.1). Taxonomy (GTDB): domain Bacteria; phylum Pseudomonadota; class Alphaproteobacteria; order Rhodobacterales; family Rhodobacteraceae; genus Roseovarius. Next base: position 597 of record JBCDDS010000145.1, read on the forward strand.
GTTTGAATTGAGTGACCCGGTCACATTGAATTCAATCAAATCGCTGTCTTCGATCAGCTCAGTGACTTGGCCATAAATCCAGGAATTCTCTCGCCGTGCGCTTTTGTAGGCTTTGTTGGCAACGCGCTCTTTACTTTCGTCAAGCAGTGCTTCGCGAGTTGACAGCTCAAGCTCAACAACCTCACGCCCCGTATCTGAGGTAAAAAACGAAAGCAGCGGCTGTAACTCAATGCCCTGCATTTCCGCCTCGAATGCCTCGCGTACAATTTGCTCCATCCAGACAGTGTCATAGATTTCAGAAACCCGACGATCCCAGCTTTCGTCGCCACGTCCTGGCATCAGATCGGAGCTTAGATCGTCGCCATGTGACAATCCTTCTTGGCGAAGAACTTCGACCATGTCGGCGATACGAATTGCCTTTGTAAGCTCCTGAAGTTGATCTGACGCAGCCTGCGCAAAGCTTACCCAAAGAGTAGAAAACAGAAAAACGCAAAATGTCGCTTTACGGCGCAGCATCACAATTCCTGCCCCGGGTGCAACTCCGACATCCGGCTCGCCAACGCCTCAAAGCGGTTTGCCATGATCTCATATTGCACAGCGTTCATCAGTTCATAAACCTGCTGCATATCCGGGTGTTCGAGCGCGTCCAGATAAGCCTGCAGGTCATCTTCGGAAAACTCACGATACGTAAAAGCCGCACCGGCAAGAGCTGATGATTGCAGCTCTACGCGCAAGGCCGGTTCGCTTTCCTTCATAGCTGCACGCAACGTGTCTTCATCCAGTTCCTGATTAAGTATGCCAGAGCGCGACGCGGCCATCAGAAAACGCACCTGAATTTCCTGAACGGCCCTTACGGCGGTGCCAGAACTGTCAACGGCTAGGTTCAGTTTGCGCAGGATATTTATTCGCGGATCCGCCGCCTCTACCCCTTTTGCGACCAGCGCGCGACCTTCTTCCTGTTTGAGCGTATCGTCGGCGAGATGAGAGGCATTTTCCACCTCGACCAACCTCTGTCCTAGATCAGTCGCATAAAACTCGGCAGCGTGGGCAAGAAGATCATCGGTTAACGTGGCACTCAGGATCTCCACGGCCATGTCGTTCATAACACCTGTGTCGAAGACCTCGTCGGCAACGCGTTTCCAATCAGAGCCAAAGTCACTGGTCGTCATGCCGAGCAGGATCGGCGCATCGCCCGCTGCAAGCGCGATGGATTCTGTTGCCACATCAAAACCTGTGACTTTCATGAACGCCTCCAGCCGCTCCCGATCAGCGACCTGAGATTGCGCGGCGGTGAGCGACATGAAGGTCCAGAAAAAAGCGGTCAATGCGAATGTGATTGAGCGGAAATGAAGCACCCTGAAGCCTCTCCTTTGCAAAGATGCCCTAAACCTAATGGCAATTGCTTTTGAAACAATGCCAAAGCCCTTGTCAGGGTGCGGAAAGGCGATTAAACGCGCGCAGCAGACCCCCGCGGAGAGGTGCCGGAGTGGTCGAACGGGGCGGTCTCGAAAACCGTTGTGGGTTCACGCCCACCCAGGGTTCGAATCCCTGTCTCTCCGCCACTTTCAACCAATTGAAAGATGTTCAACCAAGCCAGTTCAGTGACCGCTATGCGGACTTTGCCGCCATTGGAATTTTTGCCCACAATGGCCGTTCTTGCTCGTTTCGCAACAACTTGGCGACGGCTTCGGGCCGCACCTTACCGGTGACTGAACACCTTGTTGGTGATCCGCCAGTCGCCCTCAAACTTCAGAAGCGTAAAATAGTCTACGAAATCGTGCCCGTGCCAGTCTGTTATAGCGACCCGAGCTGTGCCAACACCGTTGCTTTCGTCCACGAGCGTCACCTCCCAGTTCAGTTTTGGCGCTCCGTCATGTTCGTCAACATAGTCGTAGAGAAGCACCATCGGTCCGGCGAAGAGTTCGCCATCCAGATAGCCGTAGATTTGGGCGTCAGGATGCATGACCGCGCGCATCGTGCTACTGTCGCCTTCAATTGCGCCGCGGGAGTATTCTCGAAGGCAATGGTTTATATCTTGGATCGTCTTAGACGTCGTCATGCCGTGGTCTCCTATTTGATTCTGGTGGTAAGCTAAGCGGTAAGCTCGGCGCGCACAGGATCATCCATGATCATAGGATTGACGATCCCATGTTGTTTGATCCTGATCGGCTATAGTTGGAGAAATGATGGAAGATACGGGCCTATCAGAGAAAGGACGATCAGAACGGCTATTGGAATTGTCCGTGTTTCTCCGCCATGTCAGGACGCGAACAACGCCCACGCCTGATGAGTGTGACATGCGGCGTGCCCGCAGGACGCAAGGGCTCCGGCGGGAAGAGGTCGCAGCGCGTGCCGGGATCAGCACTGATTGGTACACACGCATAGAACAGGGGCGTGACGTGAACCCATCGCGCGAGGTGCTCGCGGCGCTCGGAGACGCGCTTGAAATGAGTGCATCAGAAAGAGACTATCTACGAGCACTAACCGATCAATCGACCGGCCAACGTGTCGGTCCCCCGAATGACGCGTCAGGTCTGGCGCTTCTTGCCGACCAAATGCCGCTTAGCCCCGCGTTTGTGCTCGATCCTGCCTGGAACGTCATGCACCAAAACCATGCGAGCATTGATAAGTTCGGTGACTGGTTGAGAGACGGCAAAGCGTCTTCGAACTTTCTGGTGCGCTTCTTTACCGATCCGATGCTGACGAACGGGATCGAAGATTGGGATCGACATGCAAGGCTAACCGTTCGACAGTACAGGGCAGTGTTCGCAAAGCGGATTGATGACCCAACGGTCCAGGAGACCTTGCGAGTAGTTTCGAACTGTTCGCAGGCTTTTCGCGATTGTTGGTCAGGCGCTGACGTCGCCGGCCGAGACGACGGGCTGAAAGTTTTCGTAGCCGACGATGGCGAGCAGAAAATCTTCGACTACGTCATGGTGCGGCATTGCGAGGCAAGCGACTGCGAACTAATCGCGTTCATTCCGAGAACTTAAAAGAGAGCGGTTATCGGCGAGTGGCAGACTGCCGCGATTTTGTCGTCTCAAGGCATGGCTACGTAAAGCGACCACATGTGAGCAAACGCAGCCGAAATTGGCTCGAGGTCAATTAGCGGACGTTCGCCCACCCCGAAGCATCGGTCATTCTTGGGCTCAAAGCGGTCATTGACAGGCGTGCGTTTGTATGGTGCGTGACCTAGCGGTGCGAAACCGGAGTTATGCAACATCGAGCATCCCGCACTAGAACGCGCTTAAGCCTTTGCCCACAAAAAACAAAACGCCACCGATCATGGCGCCGAGCAACGCGCCATTTATCCGGATGAATTGCAGGTCCGGGCCGATCTCGCGCTCGAACCGTTCGGAAAGCTCTTCGGCTTCCCAATTGTTGATGACATCCGTGACGTAGTTGCCAATCGGATCGCGCAGTTCGACCACGGCAGTTTTTGCGGTTTCTGCCAGCTGTTCCTCAAATCTGGCGAGCGCCTCTTCGTCTCCAAGAAGCTTTTCGGCGAAACTGCGGATCGCAGACGCGATAGCGGCTTCCGCTTCGCCACTGTCATGGCTTAGACCGTCCGACACCCGCTCACGGACCAGGGTAAGCGTTGCATCGACCGCTTCGTTGAATGCAGAAGAGTCAGTGAAGCTGGCCTTCCCGTCATGCACTGCCCGCTCCAACGAGCCCCTATCTGAGAGCGTTTTCACAAAGTCGGTCAGACCCGTCTCAAAATCGTTTCGGATTGCGCTTTGGGGATTTTCGAGATCGTCAATCACATTGAGCACGCCGTCGACTAAAACCGTCGAGACGCCGCGATCCACGCGAGAGGCCACCCACCAGCGGCTGTTTTCCTGAACCAGCTCAAGCACGCGATCTCTGTTGTTGTCGAGGGCGCTACGAATTTGCGTGAGCATATCGTTCATCAGCGGGCCACGGATCGCCTTTTCAAGCACCGGTCCGAGCGCTACAGAAAGGCCCTTGGATGCGGTTTTACTCGCAATCGCTGATCGTAGTTCGCGCCGCAAACCATCATTGAGCTTACTGCTACCGTCCGATTTGACAGCAATTGAAATCGCCTGTGTCAGCGGCTGCGCCACCATCGCTGCATTGGACGGCTGCGCCAGCCACTCAGCGGCGCGACGGGCCGGTGCAATTTCTGCAACACGTGCCGAAATGGAGGCAGGCTCCAGAAAATAGTTTTTGAAAAACTGCCCGACATTCTGGGCCGCCCTGCCCTTATTGCGCGGCAAAAGCGCGGTATGTGGAATACGAATGCCTAGAGGGTGTCGGAATAAAGCCACGACAGCAAACCAATCTGCGAGACCACCGATAATGCCCGCCTCGGCCATATGCCGGACAAGGCGCAGCCAATCCGGCGTTTCATCCGGCAGAAATGTCGCCAGGTAGATCGCGACCAGAATGACAAGGACGGTGCTCGCCCAGACCTTGGTTTTTCGCAGCCGCTCCAGTTTTGCTGCGTCCGCTTCCGCATCAGGCTGGGACGGCGCTTTCATCCGGGAACTCCTCGGCGTCCAGCACGACGCCATCGTGGATGAAAGCCTCGATCCGAGCGGCCGTTTCGCCGGGCTTTGAGAGAATAAACAAATGGCCGCAATCCATGATGACCATCTTCGCGTCCGGCAGACGCTTCATCAGTATCTTTCCGTTGACCGTTGGGATCAATGGATCATCACCCCCCATCAACAAGAGTGACGGCACTTCGATTTGCGGCAACCAAAGCCAGCTCGTCCAGCCCATGCCGCAGAGGATCTGGTAGAAATATCCTCGTGCATCACCGGCTTTGAGAGAGCCCGCGTGCATATCGAGCAGTTCCCGGTTCATGCGAAGCTGCCCGCCATAAATGTCAGGCCCGATCTTCGCCATATGCTCTGGGTCAAGATACCGCTTGGGCGTCGCCATCTTGCGCAGAACCTGAACATTTCCCGGGATCATAACCATGCCAGCCGATGTCGCACAAAGCGTCATGGTCCGGCAGCGATCCTGGTGGTCATAAACGAACTGCTGGGCGGCTGCGCCACCCCAGGATACACCTGCAACATCAACCTCGCCAACATCCAGCGCATCTAGCAGACGCGCGGTCATCCGGCTCAACCACGTGAACCGATACGGAATAAGCGGCGTGGGAGAGCCCCCCACGCCAGGTACGTCATAGGTCAGAATGCGCGTGCGTTTGAAAAAGCTCGCCACCGGCGCAACAGCGTCCAGGCTTGCCCCAATCCCGTTGAAGACCAGAAGCGTTCGCTCCGCATCTTCCGGGCCGAAGAACGCATAGCGTATCTTTTGGCCCATCACGGTGATATCGTGCGAGACGACTTTCTTTTGCTTTTTCTGGGGCACAGCGCGGCCCTCCTAGACTTTCGCTTTGTCGAACACATAGGTTCCCGGCGCATCATCCAATGCTTTGTACTTACGCGAACCGTAACTTGTGGGCGATTTGACTTGCTTACCGGAACGTTCGTTCATCCAGTGCATCCAGTGTGGCCACCAGCTGCCCTTGTTTTGCTTGGCGGTTTCGAGGAACTCTTCCGGCGTTTCGTGCTCACCATCGTTGGTCAGGAATTTTGCGCGCGGATTGCCCGGAGGGTTGATCAGCGACTGAATATGACCCGCTTGTGACAGGATAAACTCCGAATTGCCGCCAAATGCGTGATGCGACAAGTAGCAGCCATCCCATGGTGTGATGTGGTCTGTCTCTCCACCGACAATGAAGGTGTCACAGGTGACGTCCTGCAAGGACAGTTTGTGCCCTGCCACTTCCCAGCCTTCCTTGCCGCTCAAACCGCCACGGCGCAGAAGCTCAATCAGATCGCCGTGCAGACCCGCTGGCAAGTTCGTGGTGTCAGCATTCCAGTACAAAATGTCGAAGGCAGGTGGATCGTTACCGATCAGATAGTTGTTCACCCAATAAGCCCAGATCAAATCATTCGGTCGAAGCCAGGCAAATGTGCGTTCCAGGTCCTTGCCTTCCAGGACGCCTTTGCGTCCCGAGAAGGCGCGTGCCAACTCCAGCGTCTCAAGGTTGGCGAAAAGGCCCATGGTGGTGTTCTTGCCGCCTTCGACATCTAGAATGGCAACAAGACACGTGAACGTGTTGGCACGCTCTTTATCGCCGCGGGCAGACCAAAGTGCGATCAGCATGGCTGCAGTGATCCCGCCGGAGCACGCACCGATGACATTCAAGCTCTTGGATTTAGACACATCGCACGCAACCCCTGATGCCCGATCAAGCGCCTCAACATATGAGTTGATACCCCAGTCCGCCTGTTTTGATGTTGGGTTGCGCCAGCTTACGATAAAGACCGTATGCCCAAGCGTTGTGAGATATTCGATAACCGACCGACCTGGCGCGAGATCCCAAACATAGAATTTGTTGATCTGAGGTGGCACAATGAAGATCGGTGTTTTGAATGTCGTGTCCGTTTTCGGAAGATACTGGAGCAGTTCCAGGTGATCTTCCCGATAAACGACCTTGCCTTCAGAGAGGGCGAGGTTTTTGCCAATCTCGAACTTCGACTTATCAACCATCGACGGCAGGCCATTGTTGTTCTGCATGTCGCCTATGAACTGTTTGAGGCCCTTCGCGAGGTTCTGACCACCATACTCTAGCGTCGTCTTCATCGCCGTCGGATTGCCAAGCAGCGTATTGGTCGGGGCCATCGTGTCCGTCACGATGCCGGTCAGCAGTTTAGCACGGAGTTTATCGCGATCTGACAGCGCCAACCCGTCGACCCAAGCCTCAATACCACGGCACCAGGCCAGGTAGCTCTGCATCATGATGCGATAGGCCGGATTTGTCATCCAGACAGGATCGCGCCAACGTTTGTCGCCCTTCGCTGGACCAACCGTCGATTTTGCCGTGGCGGAGCGAATGATCTCCTGCCCCAGCTTCATGCTTTCGCTCGCAGCGACTTGCGGTGACATAAGCGCTTTGCCATAGAAACCCATCATCGCCTTTGCTAGATCGGCGGCGGTTTCCAGGGATGCTTTATCTTCCTTCTTTGCCATCTTGTTTCCTCCCGAACTCAAACGACGACCATGGCGAGAATTTCTGCGACAACCGCAGGTTTCGGCATGCCCTCAATAGTCGTGGTTGCTTCCACTCTAACCAGCAACCGGCCTTTTTCCTTTTCCACCACACTGACAAGTTTGTACGAATTGACGACTTTGCTGTCGACCAGCACGGGCGTCAAGAAGCGAACCTTGTCCGTACCGTAGTTCAAAACACCTTTGGCGTCTTTCGGAATGATGCCAATATCTGCTATAGAACCAGCCAGCATCGACAGCACCAGAAACCCATGCGCAACCGTCTTGCCGAATGGGCTGTGCTTCTTCGCCATTTCAGGATGCACGTGGATCCATTGATGATCGCCAGTCACATCAGCGAATGTATTGATGCGAATTTGGTTCACTGAAACAGGTTCTGAAGACCCAAAATCATGACCTTCAAAGTCCTTCATAGTAGCGCAGGTGTACCCTTCTGGTGCAGCCATTTTATTTCTCCCGATCAAATCTGACGCAGTTCGCGCCTTAAAATTTTTCCAACGTTAGACTTGGGAAGCTCATCCAGGAAAGTGATACGTCGCGGCACTTTGTATCCTGTGAGTTCCCCTTTGCAGTACTCAATAACATGTTCTGCGGTGATGTCCGCATCTGGCGTTTTCACTACAAACACGTGAACCGCCTCTCCCGTTCTTTCGTCCGGTATTCCTATGCAGGCGTTTTCTGCAACACCTGGACATGCCTGCACGACCGCTTCAACTTCGTTCGGATAAACGTTAAAGCCTGAGACAAGGATCATGTCCTTCTTACGGTCGACGATCCGCAGGTAGCCCTTTTCGTCAAAGACGCCGATATCACCAGTGCGAAAATAGCCATCCTTTGTAAACACTTCTTCATTGGCGTCGGCTCGGTTCCAGTAGCCCTGCATGATCTGTGGCCCGCCGGCACAAATCTCTCCACGCTCACCGATGTCCACCTCTTGGTCGTTCTCATCCAAAAGTTTGATATCCGTTGAGGACACCGGTAACCCGCAGGCCCCTGTGAAATGCGTCACAGACATTGGATTGATGCAAAGGATGGGCGAGGTTTCCGACAGGCCGTAGCCTTCTTTGATATGGTGACCCGTAATGGCCTTCCAAGCTTCAGATGTGGCCTCAAGTACAGCAGCCCCACCACCGATA
>JBCDDS010000146.1:0-8713 GCA_039180185.1 Pseudomonadota bacterium
CATTTTGAAGTGATCGATGCAGAAGAATGCGCGCGCCGTCATCCGCTTATTTCCACCGATAACCTGATTGGCGGTCTATGGGATCCGTTGGACGGTGATATCGATCCAGCCCAACTCTGTCAGGCGCTGGCGCGACGGGCGCGTAAGGCTGGCGCTGAGGTTTACCGACATACTCCTGTGACGGCGCTGACCCAACACAAGGATCATTCCTGGACAGTTCATACAGAGAAAGGCGACATCGACTGTGAGGTCGTGGTCAACGCTTGCGGGTATCGCGTCAACGAGGTGGGCGCGATGATGGGCATCCACCATCCTGTCATGTCCATGGAGCATCAGTATTTCCTGACCGAGCCTATCCAAGGCATCATGGATGCGGGTCACCGCATGCCGCTCCTGCGTTGTCCAATCTCGGATTATTACTGCCGTCAGGAAAAACAGGGCCTGCTGGTGGGTTTTTACGAACAAGATTGCAAAACCTGGGGTATGGACGGGATAGACCCAAAATTCGTAAATGCGCTTTGCCCCGACGACCTTGAACGCGTCACGGATGTCCTCGAAGGCGCGATTGCCCGCATGCCTGTTTTGGCCGAGGTTGGCATCCACACCATCGTCAATGGGCCAATCACCTATTCCATCGATGGCGCACCGCTGGTGGGTCCGATACCGGGCAAACGCAACGCGTTCTGCATCATCGGCCTGCGCGCAGGACTTGGTGAAGGCGGCGGGCATGGCTGGCTCTTGGCGCAGCAAATCGTGCATGGAGAGGCCTGTTACGACACTTGGCCGCTTGATCCGCGACGTTTTACCGGTCACAGCAACGTCGAACTTTGCGCGCTCAAGGCCATTGAGGAGTATCAAAACGAGTTCCGCTTCGAATTCCCTCATGAACACCGCCCAGCTGGCCGACCGATCAAAACCACGCCTCTGACGCCCATCCTTGCTGCTGAAGGTGCTGAGTTCATGACCGTGAATGGCTGGGAGCGCGCCGAGTATTTCAAACCCGCTCCAGATTTTGAAGAAACCCACGGATTTGTCTTCAGCGAGGTGTTTGACGTGGTCGCGGCCGAGGTGGACGCGGTTCAAAACACGGTGGGGCTTTGTGAGGTCAACGGCTTTAACCGCTTTGAACTGACAGGTGCCGATGTCCATAGTTTTCTAGATCGCATGACCTGCGGCAATGTACCGAAGCGCTCTGGGCGCACTGGGCTTGTCTACCTGCTCAACCATCATGGAATGGTCAAGGCCGAAGCCACTATCACCAATCTGCCCGCCTCGGATCGTGGCCCGGACCGGGTATGGTACGGATCAGCTGCAGCGGCTGAATGGCATGATATGGACTGGCTGACCGCCCATCTGCAACCTGGCGAGGACGTAACCATCCGATCGCTGACCAATGAGCAAACGATTCTCGTGCTCGCCGGACCAAAAGCGCGCGATGTGCTACAGGCGGTAAGCCGCGCCGATTGGTCAGCTAACGCATTCCAGTGGCTCAGCGCCCGCGAGTGTTTCATTGGCGTCGTTCCAGCCTTGGTTCTTTCTGTTAGTTTTTCCGGTGAGTTAGCCTACGAAATTCATGTGCCTAACAGCCAACTCTACAGCGCCTATTTGGCTCTGCGTCAAGCGGGCAAGGAACACGGAATGCGGCTTTTTGGGGCACGCGCGGTTGAATCAATGCGCCTTGAAAAGGGCTTTCTGCACTGGAAATCCGACATTCTGACGGAGTTTGACCCGTTCGAAACCGGGCTTTCTCGCTTTGTCCGAATGGACAAGCCGGACTTTATAGGAAAGGACGCTCTCGTTGCGCGTCAGAAGGCTGGGGTGCGACAACAACTGGTTACGCTGGAGCTTGATCATAAAGAGGCTCCCGCTCATCCCGGAGCGTCCATCATGCAAGGCGGCGAGGTGGTTGGCACGGTGACATCTGGCGACTGGGGCCATCGCGTGGCAATGAACCTGGCATTGGCATTTCTGAAACCTGATTTGTCGCGGCCAGGAACGGAACTCATCATAGACGTGATCGGGCAGCAGGTTCCGGCAACCGTCATCGAACCGAGCCCTTATGACAAAGATATGAGCCTCCCACGAGGCTGATCCCCTTGCAGACGGTTGCTATTCAGCCCACTTAAGCTAGGCTTATGAGCGCAAAGGGGCTCGTCGCAACGCCGCCTTGGGAAGGCAAATGTCTGTATTTAAACAATTAATTGTCTTGGCATTGATCGCCGCCGTCGGTTACGGCGGATACGAGGTATACCTGCAGCAAACCGCAGAGCCGATCGTCGAAGCACCCGTATCTTCACCCCGGTCCGTGACGATTGAAACCGCATCCGTTGAAAGCCGCATGATTGCGGAAACTGTTGAAGCTATCGGTACAACGCGCGCGCAGCAGTCGGTAGCGATTGTGCCCGAGGCGGACGGACGACTGATTGATCTCGCAATTGAGCCCGGACAACACGTGGTGCAAGGCGCTGTTCTTGCTCGGCTGGATGACACTGTGGCGCGTGCCGACCTGGCTGAGGCAAAAGCGCGTTTGACCGAACAGCAGCAGGTGTTGGCAAGAATGGAACGTCTGCTTAGCACCAATGCGGTGTCGCAGGCCTCTCTCGAAGAGGCTACAGCTCGGTTGGCCGAAGCAGAAGCGCAACTCGATCGCGCGAAACAAGGTGTTGTAAATCGCACGATATCTGCACCATTCAATGGCGTCGTCGGCTTGTCAGAAGTGGATATCGGCGCGCGCTTGGAACAAGGTGATGTCATCACACGCTTGGACGATTTGTCCCAAGTCGTTCTCGAGTTTTCCCTACCGGAGACTTTATATGCGCTTGTGCAACCAGGATTACCCGTCGAGGCCCGCAGCGTGGTCTTTCCTGACAAGACTTTTGAGGGACGAATAGCGGCTCGAGACAGCCGCGTCGATCCGGTCGCCCGCGCCTTTAGAACGCGGGCGATCTTGCCGAACGAAGAAGGTATTCTTCCTGCGGGTATGTTTATGTCGTTGTCGCTGATCATAGATAATAAACAAGTTCTCACAGTGCCGGAAGAAGCCGTCGTTTTTCAAGCAGCAGAAACTTATGTCTATCGGATCGAAGATGAAAAAGCCGTTCGATTGAAGGTCAAAACTGGCCCCAGACAAGACGGGTTTGTCGCAATTCTTTCCGGACTCTCAGCAGGCGATGAAATTGCGACACGGGGTCTGACACGTTTGCGTGATGGCGCGAAAGTGAAACTGAAGTCCGACACTCAAACTGCCGAAAGCGCGACGCAGGACGGAGATTCATGACGCTTTCTGATCTGGCCGTCCGACGTCCTGTTCTGGCTGCGGTCGCGAGCCTATTGATCGTCGTGTTCGGTGTCGCAACTTTGCGCGATATTCCAGTGCGAGAACTACCAGATGTCGACAACGCTGTTGTCACAATTTCAACCAATTACCGTGGCGCTGCCCCAAGTGTTGTGGATAGCGATATCACCCAAACGCTTGAGGGTGCCATTTCGGCAATTTCCGGTGTTCGCGTTATCAACTCCACCTCTCGCCAAGGCCGTTCGCAGATCACCATTGAGTTTGAAACCGGCACCGATCTTGATGTTGCGGCCAGTGATATACGTACCGCTGTCAGCAGGATCAGTGGCGCCTTGCCAGATGAGGCTGACGACCCGATAGTGGTAAAGGCTGACGCGGACGCGGATCCCGTGCTTCGTCTTTCTGTCACCTCGGACAGGCTTAGCACAGCCGAGATCACCGACTATTTTAATCGGCACATATCGGATCGTATTTCAACAGTGCCGGGCGTCGCGAGTCTTCGCGTCTATGGCGATCGTCCATTTGCCGTAAGGCTCTGGCTCGACAAACGCGCGCTAGCGGCGCGAAACCTCACAGTCGCTGACGTGGAAGAAGCGCTCATTCGCAACAATTTGGAGCTGCCTGCGGGGACGGTAAAGTCTGACACGCGCCAATTAACGGTTCGGCTGAATAGCCGTCTATTAAGTCTCGACGATTTTCGCGATGTCGTAATTGACGAAGTCGCGAGTTATCCCGTTCGTCTCGGCGATGTGGCTCGAGTCGTTGCTGGCGTTGCAGACGACACGACAATTGCGCGCAACAACGGCGTTGAGGCCGTAGGAATGGCGGTGCTTAGGCAAAGCCGTTCAAACACAGTTGAGATATCAAATGCTGTTCGGGCAGAGATAGACGCAATCACACCCACGCTACCGGAAGGAATGGAGATACATGTAGGATCGGATGATGCGCTGTTTGTAGGGGCGTCGATCCGTGAGGTATTAATAGCTCTCTCAATCTCACTGGCGCTTGTTGTTCTGGTCATCCTTGTCTTCCTACGCAGTCTGCGCGCGACACTGATCCCGGCGGTTGTGATTCCTGTTTCATTGATTGGCTGCTTCATATTGATCGGCGCTTGGGGCTTTTCTGTAAATACGCTGACCCTACTGGCCATGTTGCTTGCTATTGGGCTGGTCGTGGACGACGCCATCGTGGTTCTCGAAAACATCCAGCGGCGCATTGAAAACGGTGAGACGCCACTGGTTGCCAGTTTCCGCGGCGCGCGACAGGTGACGTTTGCGGTGATTGCGACGTCCGTGACGCTCATTGCGGTTTTCATCCCGCTATCCTTTATGCCCGGTCAGGTCGGGCGCTTGTTTGTCGAGTTTGGTTGGGTTCTTGCGGGCGCAGTCGCCATCTCGACTTTTGTGGCTTTGACAGCATGCCCTGCGCTAGCGTCTCAGGTCCTTTCGGCCAGCAAAAAGAAATCAAGTGAAGCATCTCTCGACGATGGTTTAAGCCTGCCACAAAAAACCTATCGCGGGCTTCTGCGCGGCGCGGTTTCTATGCCTTTGGTCGTGCTTGCGTGCGCCATAGCCATCACCGGAGCGTCTGCTTTATTTTATGAGAACCTTCCTCGCGAGTTGGCACCTAAAGAAGATCGCGGTGTCGGTTTCATACCGCTATTCGCCCCTCAGGGCAGCACGATTGACTATTCCGATACTGCTGCAAAACAAGCAGAGGAAATCCTTGAGCCGCTCAAAGAAGAAGGCATCGTAGACACGATTTTCACCTTTACCGGCTGGGACAACCGAGCGCATCGTTCGTTCGTTGTGTTTCGAATGGTGCCTTGGGAGGATCGCACGGTAACTGTAGCCGACGTCGTCAACCGAATTCGCCCGCAAATGCAGGATATCACAATAGCGCGTGGGTTCCCGACATCTCCGGCCGGGCTCGGTTTGCGGGGCAGTTCCAACCCCGTTTCCATCATAATCAGCGGTCCGGACTTCGAAACAGTGCAGCAATGGGCGACGACGCTATTGGAACGGGCTGAGGAAATCGAAGGTTTAGTGAACCCGAGAATAAGCTTTGAAGAAAACCTTCCGCAATTCGACATCGATGTGGATCGTGCGCGCGCCGATGATCTGGGCATTTCAATCGAAACAATCGCGCAAACACTGCAGATTATGCTGGCGTCGCGCGAGGTGACAACATTTGTGTCGCAAGGGCGCGAGTATCCCGTAATCCTTCAGGCTGAAAAAGAAGATCGACGCTCTCCGTCTGACATTGACGACATATTTGTCAGAGCTGGTGACGGCGAAACGCTCGTACCCATAGGCGCGTTGGTCACTGGCACAGAAAACGCCGCAGTGCCCAGCCTGCGTCGCTTTGATCGTCTACCGGCCATCTCGCTCTCGGGCGCACTTACACCCGATGCCAACCTGGGTTCGGTGCTTGATGAAATCGAAGCCGCCGCGCGTGAGGTGTTGCCCAATGATGTTGAGCTTGATTACGGCGGTCAGTCCAGGACTCTAAAGGAAACATCATCGGGCATTACCCTGGTTTTGAGCCTATCCGTTCTGATCGTCTTTTTGGTGCTTGCAGCGCAGTTTGAAAGCTTTGTGCATCCAATCATAATCATGCTGACAGTGCCCGCAGGCGTAGCCGGCGCGATCTACGCGATGGCACTGGGCGGGCTTACACTCAATGTCTACAGTCAGATCGGCATCATCCTTCTGGTCGGACTGGCGGCCAAGAACGGTATATTGATCGTTGAGTTTGCCAATCAGCTGCGGTCAGAGGGCATGGAGCGACGAGAGGCTGCCATTCGTGCCGCGGTTCTGCGCCTGCGCCCGATCGTGATGACGGTCATCTCCACCATTTTGGGGGCTCTACCTTTGGTGCTAGCCTCAGGCGCAGGTGCTGAAAGCCGGCAGAGCATTGGTACCGTAATCATTGCAGGGCTGGCCTTATCGAGCGTGTTGATGCTTATCGTTACACCAGTGCTCTACGATCTGCTGGCACGTTTCACCAAACCACAAGGCGCGTTAGAACGAAGGCTCGAACAGGAGTTGGCCGAAAACCCAACTTGATCGCCTTTAGGATCCTGGTGAGCTTTCTTCACCTTCGGCAAAAACCGCAATCAAACAGCCGGTTTCTGTATGCGAGGTGTGCTCTGTGCCCGCGGCGAGCCAAACCACATCGCCTTGCTTATAGACGGTGCCATCATTGTCGATCAGCTCGCCCTCAAGCATCAGGAACTCCTCAGCTCCTCCATGCCGATGTGGCACAGACCGCGATCCTGGATCCATTTTGTAGATGTAAAATCCCACATGTCGCGGCAGGTCCGTGTTGAGCTTTAGCATATATGTGCCCTGCTCCGCTTCGCCCTGCTCATCCCACGCTTTAAATGCGTTTTCATCATAAATACTGGCGACGCGGCGCTCATGCGCTTCAATGGTCTTCATGGCTGCACCTAATGCTGTTGCTGGGATAAGCATACGCCAGCAAAATGGATCGGCAATAAGTTTCCAAGTGCTATGGCGTCTTGGGCGCTTCCACCGAAAACTCAGCCGAACCGTTCCAGCTCAGTTTCCAACTTGCGCCCGGACGCACGTTTTGGATGATGCCAGGATCGAAGGCCACGAAGCAACGGCCATTCGGATCACGAACAGACGGGTAAAGCAAACCCCTGTGGCCCTCCCGGCGCAGATCGAGCGCCAGCGCTTGTCCGGCCGGATAACCGGCGTCCGGGTCAGCGTGCAAGGCCGGATGATCCGTCTCTTCGTTCAAATCCGGAAACTCACCCACAAAATCTGCGAGCAGCTCCACATACCGTGCCTCATCCTCGTAAATCCCGATGAAATCCAGTTCGCGGGTACGGTGAAACCCAACCTCTGCCGCGGAGGTCAGCACATCAAAGCTGCAATACCATGCGCCGCGATCGCCAGAGTTGAACCTGTTGCCACTCGGACGGGTATAGGCGAAGGCCGCGTTAATGTGGCTCTGGCCGTATAGCTTCAGATCATTGGCGCGTCGGAGGTACGCGAGCTCTCGGCGGTCAAGGCCCGGACTGCCTTCACGTTCGGCGATCAGACGCGCGCTGGTGCGTCCCTCAAGTTCGGCAAGGATATCCGCCTCCTCGTCGCTGTCGACGAGCCCACGCAGCACGGGCGGTTTATGGTGGGTCTCAGAGATCAGCCGCGTCAGAGCCCGCGCGTTGAGCTGCGTGATCTTCACACACCGCCTCGCAGCGCATCAACATAGTTGCGTACACGCAGAATCTTCGGCAGTCCGCCCTTTATCATCGCGTCAACCGGGCGCTGGCCGTCAAATTCAGGGCCCTGATTGGGCAATTTGACCCACTGAGCGGAGATCGGCGCGTTGAAGTAGAGCTCCAGAGATTTGTAGAGCCCGACAAAGGCGCTGAGCCGAAGCATCTGATCCTGTGTCAGATCACCGGCAAAACCGGGCTTCTTGGCACGTTTCCACGTAGAGACGGACATATCCGTAAGCGCCGCCGCCTCACCAATGGTCAAAGACCACGCGTCCGCAATGCGCCCGAACGCCTTGAGCGCAACGGCCTGCACGTTCTCAGTGAAGTGTTTATCTGCCGCAAGTTGCATCGTGGCGCCTCCGTGGTCGGCAATATAGGTTCATTTGATATTATATTCAAGTTCATATGAGCTTTTTGGTGTTGGGAAAATGAAAACCGCAGAGTATCCAATCCGACGATAGTTTCAGGAAAGACTACCAGGTCTTGCACTGTCAAACGTCTTGCAATCAAAGTCAGCTTTGAGTCCAAACCTACCGACTTAATCAGTCTAGAGGTGTGTCGAGAATTTTCGGACGGCTTCTTCCAAGGTAATCGAGGGTCTCTGAGCGTTTTCCCTTGTTTCCAACATATTCACGCGAGGATCGTCGTCCGCGGCTATCCTCAATCGTAATCACATAGCTATTGCCGTTCTTGTTAGTAATGAAGCGTACTAAGAATGCTCTGAAGTCCGAAAACTCGACGTCATGTTTTTCACAGAAGTTGGGAAAAGCGTTTTTGAACAACGGCAAAGCGTATTCGACTTCTCCCCCAGGATAAGCGCCTTCCACTTCCCCCGTCAAAAAGTTTGCCACGATAAATCCGTTCTCGTTCGCGGCAGCTTCCGCAAAAACGTGCGTGTGGATAACATGATGTGGAACCACGAAACTCAATCCTCCCGCAAGTGAGTCCGTGTAATTGTGTGCAACGCCGTGGAGTATGTTGTGTTTCATAAGCGTGAGCGTATCCAAAACACCGACGGCAGCAAAGTCCGCATAGCGGACACTGGACTGGCTTGGTTGAACTTCGATCAATCGGTTGAAAGTGGCGGAGAGACAGGGATTCGAACCCTGGAGACGGTTTCCCGCCTACACGCGTTCCAGGCGTGCGCCTTCGACCACTCGGCCACC
>JBCDDS010000147.1:0-8638 GCA_039180185.1 Pseudomonadota bacterium
CTCAGACGGCGCAGACCGTCATCATTACTTGTGGTGTATTGCAGGGAGTGCGTTGCTTGGTCATGCAGTACGGCAACCAAATTGCTTGCAAATTTTGGTGAAGTCGCGAATGCGCTAAGGAGCCTTTGCTGAGTAAAAAAACACACGGTGGATTGCACAAGCACCCAGTGCGCGCTCTCGAGCATTGACACATCCGTCAACGACAGAACTGCCGGAGCCGAGTAGGGAACGGTGGCTGCTTTACCGTCAACGTCTTCCCGCAACGCACGCAACCCTACGCGGCCACTCAGAAACAAAGCTGTCGTTTCCCCTTCCTCCACAGAGTTTTCCAGCCATGAGCTACCGGACACCTTTGTGTGGCGTCCGTGAGCAAGAACCGCATCCCATTCCTGCCAAGGCAATCCTTGGCATAAACTCTGAATTTTTCGTTGGGTCTTCAAATGCCCTGACCTCCCCTTCAAGACACAATCGCAACCTTTCGCGCTTTCGACTCTGCAAACGATGGCCGTTCCGCGCTCTGACTGTATCTAACACTGATGTGAGATTAGTAGTGCGATACTCCATGTCAACTCTCTTCTCGAGCGTCCCATACTTTGAATTGTCAACCGCTTGACAGAAGCCGGCACCAACACGCGCTAGTGTCCTCGTCATCACTATCAAAGGGAGGACCACCAAGTGGCAAAACGCAGAAAAACAAGGCTCAAGCATCTAGCTGAGAAAGTCGCAAAGGGCGAACGCATCGTGGGAATGGAATGCCACGACACTCCAAGCGCGATCATCGCGGAAGAACTTGGTATGGATCTTTTGTGCTGTGGAAGCCCCGGGCCAATGGGCCTAATGGGGCACAAATCTATGGCGACTGTAGATTTTGAAGAGCAGCTCTACATGCTGGAAGGGGTTCTTCGCGGTGCGTCCTCTCCATTCATCATCTGCAATATGCCAAACACCACCGCCTGCATCTCAATCGAAGAGTCAGTGCGCAATGCGGCGCGGGTCGTGAAACTAGGAGCAGACGGCGTGCATATTGAGCCGTCTTTGGGAACGGTTGAGCATATCCGCGCGATCGTAGCTGCAGGCATTCCCGTCATAGGGCATTTTGGGGTGCAAGGGGAACGTGCCGTAATGAACTCTGGACATGCTCCGGCGGGCCGTACGGCGGAAGAAGCCGCAAGCATTCTGGAGCTTGTCAAAGCCTCCATTGACGCTGGGATATTCGCTGCCTTGTTCGAACACACCTCAGTTGAGCTGACGAAATGGTGCTACGAGAACTTGCCCGTTGCGGTCGCTAGCCTTGGCTCCGGTCCTCATGCGCACGGGATCTTCCATGTCTCCAGCGACATCATTGGCTGTTCGGTCTTCCCCATTCCGCCAAAGCGAGAGGTTTTCGGCGACGTGATGGGTGAGATGCGCAAAGCGTATACAACGTACTTTGAACGCGCTCATGGGGGTCAATTCCCGAATCCTGACTTGTCTCACCACATGCACGAAGGCGAAGCCGAGAAGATGGCAAGCCTGTTAAAGACGTGAGCCGCTCCGACGACCCATTGACCCCCTGGGAGTTGTTGTCCTGGATTTCCGGGTTGTCGGACTGCAACACGCTTTGCGTGGATTGCGGTGCTGGTACAACTGGCACCGCAAACTTCTTGGCAAGGGCGTTCAGTCGCTCTGTTGCCCTTGATATCAATCCGGTCCTAGGGACCTGCTCGCAGAATGTGGAGACTTTGAGGGGAAGCGCTAATAGGCTGCCTTTTGACACGAGTATGGTTGATCTGCTGATCTCCATTCAGGCCTTTCACCACTTCGACCAAGAAGAACATCTGTCAGAAGCTAAGCGAGTAGTACGACCAGGTGGTGTCTTCGCCGCGCTGTGCTGGGGGGAAATGCAGGTCCCCGATCCAGTGAGTCGTGCCTATGCTGGAGTGTTTGAAGCCATCGCACCCTATTGGGAAACCGCACGCTCAGATGTGTTAAGCGGCTACCCCAACCTCTCAATTGAGGGCCAACCCATGACCTTCCCAACGACATTTCGATGCCACAGGGTGACACTTGACCAGTTTGAAGAAAGCGTCGCGACTTGGTCCGCGTTGCAGTCCGCATTGCGCGCGGAAGCTGAGATACCCATGCCGAATGAACGTGATCTCGAAAAAGTCGAGAACGTTTTTGAAGTCCGTTGGCCCCTGATCGGCAGAGTATTTAGGGTGTGAGCTTAGCTGTCCTGCCAGATCATTTGCGACAGATCCGTTTTCGCGTCGCTCATTTCCATCGGGCAGTCCGGACACGTTTTGGCCGAGGGTAGATTGCGGCAACCGCGGCAGCCGCGGATCAGGCGCAACGTCCGCATGACTTCATCTTCTAGTTCAAGCATTCTGGCCGCTTGTCTGCGGAGTTCGTCCGACAAACTCTCCAGTATCTCAGTCATTGCCGCACTCGATAGATCCCCCGTATCGAAGTCCCGACGTCTTGTAGCTATGTCCTGGATAGTCGTAACCGGGATATTCAGCGCGCGCATACGATGCGCCAACTTGGCTATCTTTAGACCGGCCTCGGAATAGTACCTTGTTCCACCGTCTGAGCGGACCGAAGAGATGATCCCCATCTCCTCATAGCCTCGGATCGTTCGTACACTTAGGCCTGACAGCTTGGCCAATTCTCCGATCTTGTAAGATCTCACACTATCGTTAGGCGACATTGGCCAATTCCATCTCTTGAAGCAGTCATTCAGTGCGATCTTGTCTCGACCTCAATGCAGCAACCGTACCATATGTAGCAACACAGTAAGGTACTGCATAGGTAAGCAAGCACTTGAAGAGATTGAAGTCTTCGTTGTTCAACAGTGTGTCACCCTGATTAATGAGATTGAGCGCTGTTCCAACGATCAGCGCGACCTTCAACGATCGGATTACTGTTTCGCGTTCAAG
The DNA here is from genome assembly GCA_039180185.1 of Pseudomonadota bacterium. Classification (GTDB taxonomy): domain Bacteria; phylum Pseudomonadota; class Alphaproteobacteria; order Rhodobacterales; family Rhodobacteraceae; genus Roseovarius. The sequence goes on from JBCDDS010000147.1 coordinate 2,919, forward strand.
AGCTGCATGCATAGTGTAAACCTAAATATCTAACATCATGGTAAGGTATTTCGCCACGGGCTTAAACCCGCCCAAAACAGAAAGTACGTTGACGCTTAGCTCGCCATGTCGCGTTCAAAAGAAGTCCTATCCACGACGATCATGAGCGCGGCTTGGTACGCAATGCAGACTTCAGCCCAAAGTCAATCCTTCCCCCTAAGGCTGGGCCACTGCATTGGCCAATGTACTTTGTGGACGTTGCTAACCACGCAAAGCGGTCCTCGACGCGCGGCCACTCAAAGTCCTTTTTGTCCGCTTTGGTATCGCCCAAGTACCCTGCAGCTAAGGTCTCGAATGAGCCCAAAAATGCCTAGATGCTGCTTGCGCAACGAAAGCCTGCTTTCACTAAGCGCGCCAGCGTGCTTGGTCCATCGCTTGGTTGAGCTTGCCCGGGGTTACCACTGCATCAGCCTCGGGCCTTTGACCGTTCAGCAATCGGAATACGTCCTCCAATTCAACGGTCCATGCCTCCGGATCGCCACCTGATCGGACAAAGAGCAGAGCCGTTTCAGTTTGGCTGGCCTCGCCGGGTGTGACCCCAACCTGTTCGCCGACCCATTCCTTCATCTCAACCAAATCTTGCAGAGTGATCAGGCCATTGCGCGCGCGCATTTCGGCCATCTCCCGCAATTCAGGAATGAAGTTTTGATAAAGGTCATTATGCGAAATGCCTGGCACCTGATCGAGGCGATAGATGTCTGGCGCTTCATGCCGCAGGACCGCCCACAATCCCTTTTGGGAATAGGTGACCATCGTCGCCACGATCAGAGCCATTGAGTAGCTCTGACCATTGTCCTCGCAGCCTCGCGCAAACGTCCAAACATTCGTTGTGTCCGGCGGGTTCATCGCGAGGAAGGGGCAGAGGATCGCGCGGCCCTCACCTTCGGGTGGCTCCGGTGTCGTAACGTACCCAAACGCAAGACCGCCTCCGATACTGGCAAGTCCAACGAGGAAGGCACGGCGGGAAAAGAGTTTCATTGGCCTTTACTCACGTGGCTTCTTGAGCATTGCGCACAGCGCGCAAGGCCGCGCGTTTGGGCAGTCTCTTCAGCAACTGCTGCATGAGCCACCGTTTGGTTCCCATGCCGCCATAGGCGTCCATGTCGCCACGCAGCATCGCGTCATATCCATCTTGGGCGACCTGCCGGGCGCTTGTGGTATTTTGAAAGAGCTTGGAATTCGTCATGCCTGCACGTTCCGCGAATTCTGACGCTGTCGCCGTCGGCATGAAGTTCGTGACGGTGATCTTGGTGTCTGACAACTCTTCCACCAGCGCATTGCTCAGGTTGGCGGCAAAGGCCTTTGAGGCGAAGTAGCTGGCCTGCAATGGGCCAGAGGCCTCGGCCGCCGTCGACGTCACATTCAAGATGCGACCAGACCCGCGCGCAACGAAGTCAGGCAAGAACATGCGCATCATGCCAGCAAGAGCAATCGAGTTGACTTGCACCATCGACAAGATGTCATCCCAAGGCATCTCATGGAATTTGCCGCGCCCGCCGAAACCCGCGTTGTTGATCAGATAGTCAACGGGCATCCCAGCCTCTTGAGCGGCAGCATGGATACGTCTGGGCGCAGCGACATCGGTCAAGTCTTCGGCAAGGATCAAGACCTTCACGCCAAGCTCTTCCCGCAAAGCCTCAAGCCGGTCCTTGCGTCGCGCAACGAGGATGAGATCGCCCCCTTTGCCAGCATGAATGCGCGCAAGCTCCGCACCGATCCCGCTGGATGCGCCCGTGATCAAAGCCGTCTTTGTCATCTTCGACCTCATATTAGAATTAGAATTCTAATTCTGTTTTGACGAATGAGTCTCCATCTGTCAAGAAGCCGAATAAGAATTCTGTTTTGGATGCTCCATGACCAAAGACCGTTGGCATTCCGACCTGCATTGGCGGCGCGAGACGCAACAAACCCGTGGAGAGAAGACCCAGACCGCGCTTTTGGATGCTGCCGAAGAGCTCATCGTTGAAGGAGGAATGGAAAGCCTGTCCATGGCGGACGTTGCGAAACGAGCAGGCAGTTCTGTGGGGTCGGTCTACCACCACTTCAAAGACAAGAAGGCGCTGCTCTACGCTCTCTTTCACCGGCTGACGGCTGTGCTCGTGGCGCAGACGCGCCAAGTTTCTGACCCTGCCCAGTGGGAAGGCGCGAGCGTCCACGATCTGCTTGAAGCGTTCTTGGAGCTACGTTTGCAACAGCGCCGCATAGCGGGTGTTTCCAAATCGGCTGCGGCCTTGGTCATGGCAGACGACCCTGAACTCAAAGCACACATGGCAGAGATCAAGCGCGAAGGAAGTCAGGCGCTTTTCGATCTGATGATGGCGCGCAAGGATGAGATCGGCCATTCAGAGCCAGAGTTCGCAGCAGCCTTTGTCATCGATCAAGTGAACGCAATGCTCTACGCGCTTTCCGATCCATACCAAAAGGCCTCAGCACTGGCTGAATTCGAGGACGAGACCTTCAAAGACGAAATCCTGCGGTGGTCAAAAGACTTCTTGCGATTGTCCTAGTCGCGGTCGCGTACCGGACTTTGGCGCAATGGCCGCGAAGGTCTGCCTAGAGCCCAAACCACCCGATGCTGCGTCGTGCTTAAACGTCAGCTTTTCTAGCTTTCCGGTTCGCAGGTTCGTTTCAAATGACCCTGTTTGTTTGTGGCCGTAATCTCAAAACCAGAGCTACGAAACCTATTACAAAGAAGGCGATCGCAACTGGCCGCTCAAGGAACAGCCATATGCCAGCTTCGTCCAACAGGAACGTCTGGCGCATCGCGCGTTCCAGGCCAGGCCCGAGGATGAAGGCGATCACGAATGCAGGCAGGCTCATGTCCAGCCGCTTCATTATAAAGCCGAGTAACCCAAAGATCGTCATGACAATCATGTCGAACGTGGCCTGCCGGGTCGCATAGACTGCGACGTAGCACGTCACGAATATTATCGGATAGACCATACTTGCGGGGATACGACCGATCAGGGCACCGACATATCCGCTGCCCCAATACCCGACCACGAAGTAGGTCGCGATGCAGAGTAACCCAGCTGCAAACACTCCATAGATTACGTCGTAGGACGTCGCGAAAATGTTTGGTCCGATCTCGATACCATGGATCAACATCACTCCCGACAAGAGCGCGGCTGCGGTTGAGCCGGGGATACCGAGCGTTAGAAGCGGGATCAGATTTGCGCCAGAGGTGGCATTGTTTGAAGCCTCGGCCGCCGCAATGCCCTCAATCTCGCCATTCCCCCAGGTTTCTGGTGTTTTGGATTTCCGCTTCGCCTCGGAGTAGGCGACGAAGCAAGCCACAGCGGAGCCAACGCCGGGTAACATTCCGATTGCCGCGCCGATCCCGGTGGAACGCCACATGGTCGGGGTCACGCGTACGTATTCTTTCCAGGTCACGTAGGTATCGGTTGGGTTCCTCGACGAGCTCGCAATTGGCTGGCCGTAGGATGCGACGGCGCGATCTGCAGCGCGCGAAAACACCTCTGCCAGCACAAACACGCCCAAAAGGACAGGAACCAATGCAACACCGTCCAGCAGCTCATTTGAACCGAAGGTAAAGCGATCATCGGCAGTGATGGGGTCGGTGCCCACAAGAGCAAGCGCTAGCCCAAGTATCACGCTTAGAAAGCCGGTGATTACAGATTTCCCTAGCAATCCGCCGATGATGACAAATGCACAAAAATAGATGGCGACGAATTCCGGCGGTCCGAGCGAGGCTGCATACACGGCAAGCGTCGCCGCACCAAATATCAACAGAAGTTCCGAGAAAAAGTCACCCTGGGCGGACGCAATCACGGCCATGCGGAGCGCCTTGCCCTGCTTCCCCTGTTTGCAGAGTGGAAACCCTTCAATCTGCGTGGCCGACGCCTGGGGCGTCCCCGGAGTATTAAACAAGATAGCCGGGATGGAACCGCCAAAGTCCGAGGATTTGGAAACCGTGTAGATCAGCGCCAACGCCGCTAGTGGATCAAGATAATAGGTCACGGGGATCAGGATCGCGATCATCGCGCCCGACGACAGTCCTGGGACAGCTCCGCCGATCAGTCCAATGAGCGTTCCGAGTATCGCAAAAAAAACCGGCTGCCATGAGCCAAAGAGCGCAGAAAAACCGTCGATAATCCCCATCGGCCCCTCCCAATTTGTGACTTAGTTGAGGCCTAGTAGTGTTCGCACAGAGCGGGCGAAGCCATAGCTGTCATAGGACAGGATCGTTCCACGCTCTTCGAAGATGCCGAACAAAATGAAGAAGACGAAATAGTAGATACCCACCGCGCAGAGAGGCATCAGTATCGTTCGCTTCCATCCCTTGTTCCCGAAGTAGACGGTCAGAAAGATCAACAAAGCAAAGGTCGGCAGGGCATATTGGAAGAGCCCAATGGCGTAGATGTAGAAGCCTGCCACCGCAAATAACAACGCGGGTCCGAACAGCTTGTTTACATCTGGAATCAAATCTGTGAGTGGCCCGCGCAGGCCCCAAATTGCCCTCGCTGCAAGAGTTAGGCTCAAGGCTATCCCGAGCCACACTATGAGTTTCGGAAAATCCTGCGACCCAAACCCAGGGTCTGATGGGTCAATGAAGATATCAGAAATCTGCGTAGAAAGTGGGACCAGAATCAAGAGCATCAACACGGCCGCGCCAAGGTCCTTCGCGGGCTGACTGTTGCTTTCGTTTGTTTGTTCTGGTCCCATTGTACCTACCTCGCTCGGGAGTGTTCTTGTTAGTTTTCGAGCGTCGCTCTGACGGCATCTACGGTCGGCTTCCAGGCGTCGGCCAGTCCTTCCAGATAGGCGGTGGTTTCTCCAGAGTCGCGATAGACGACGGCCTGTTTCGCTTTGCTCGTCAGGCTAAGAAATGACCTGTGCTCGACTGCGCCAGCGACAGCGCTCGAGAGGCACTCAACATACTCGTCGGACACTCCAGCTGGCGCCGCAACGATGATGGGCGACGATGTGGGAACGAATTCGACGCCTTGCTCGGCTAAAGTTGCCACGTTGTCGACAACGGGGTCCCGCTCTTCGGCGAGCAAGCCAACGGCCACGAGCCGATCAGCAAAGGCCGGTACGGTGTGAACACCGCTTGCGGAGAAATCGACATCGCCTGACAACAACGCATTGCGGGTTTCACCCCCGCCCTGGAACGGCACGTCCTGTGTCATCTCAAGGACACCGTTCAGTTCAAGAAACGCGGTCACACCGACATGGCTGACAGACCCGCGGCCCGGGTGTGACCATGTGGTTTTCTCGCCGCTCTCAAACCGCTGACGAATGGACGCAAGGAGCTCTTCGGCAGTGGTGATGCCGCTTACTGTCTGAACCACCAGCGCTTGGTTCGTTTCGCCGAACTGCGCAACTGCACGGAAGTCTTCGAACCAGTCAATTCCTTGGTCCCGGATCATGGTACTCATCAAAGCCCCGCCCATGGCCGCGACTTGCACTGTCAAACCGTCCGCATCCGCGTCCAGGACTTGACGCATGGCATTCACCTGCGCCCCGCCCGGCCGGTTGACGACGACCATCGGAGTTCCATCTAGGAATTCGGGGATCGATCCAGCCAGAATACGCGCATAGCTGTCGGTTCCGCCCCCGGCGCCATATCCGACAACAACCCGAATGGGTCGGTCAATGCCACAATTGTTCTGTGCAAGCGCTGCGCCACTCATCGTGGAAAGTCCGAGTGCCATGGC
>JBCDDS010000148.1:0-8530 GCA_039180185.1 Pseudomonadota bacterium
GCGATCGATAGGCCTTCTCCAGCGCAGCCTTGCCGATGAAATCGCCCTTATCCTTGTCCACAAATCGCTCAAACCCCACATCAAACGGCGTGGTTGTGGCATCAAAATCAGACCCCGCGTTGAGAATGCCGGCCTCAATCCGCCGGATGTGCATTGAATCAAGCCCGTGCAAACCGAGGCCGAAGGGCCCGCCCGCCTTCGTCAGATGGGCCCACAACGCATCAGCGTCATGGTGCGGTTCTGTGTAAAATTCCCAACCCAGTTCATTGGTGTAGCCGGTCCGCGTGATGATGACCTCTTGGCCGCCCAGCATCACCCGTGACATGCCAAAATAGCCGAACGGCTCAGGAAGCTTTCCAGCATCGCAAGCTGCCTCCAACACCTTGAGCGAATTGGGACCCTGAACCTGCGAGACATAGACGACAGGGTCGGAGATCGCGACATCCATGCGCTCACCCTGAGCCTTGGCCCAGCTATAGAAATCGCCATCCGCCTGAACATACCAGAAAAGCGTCTCACTTAGCCGCACAAGCACACCGTCCACGATCAGACCACCATCTTGATAACAGGCAAGGCCGTAGCCGCAACGACCGGGCTTTATCTTGCTGATATCTTTGGTGAATAGTTTGTTGAGTAGCGCCTCAGCATCTGGGCCTTCAAATTGGATCGGGAACTCGCCTGTATGCAGCACAGCCGTTTTTTGCCGGAGCCGCCAATACCCGTCCTCTTTGTCGATTTTGTCAAACGAAACGGCCATGAACCGACGATTATAAACGGTGTAATGCGGCCCGAACGGCGCCTCGATATTGTGATACGGATGTCGGCTCATGTTGAAATCCCAGCCCGCGCCGGGTCGAGTGGTGATCAAGTCGCGAGTTTTACCATCTCCGCTGCCAAGCATATGGTGGTCCTTCTGAAATGCAGTTGCCGGCGTTCGCCCGCCTCAAACTCTACATCCAAAATACCGGCGATAAAGGTGGAAAATCTCAAGTTACTCTTCGGGTTCCATGTCTTATCGAAGAGAAGAACCGACAGCCCAAATGACTGTCGGTCAAATGATCGAAACTACGAAAGCGCTTAAAGCTTGCTTTGCGCCAATCCGTATACGCCGTAACCAACCAAGTATGACAAGCCACGCTCAGGGAAGGCTTTTTCCGCTTTGGCTTGCAAAGCTTCGAAATGCGCGCCTGCGGTGTTCGGGTCAGTCAATTCACCTGACTTGTTCCCAAGGCTTTCGACATAGTCAGATACCAGGGCGTCCATTTTCTGCAGGTATTCCACTTGATCGGCGACCACCGCATCAACCGACCCGCTGGGACCGCGTCCTCCGTGAATCTTGGATCCGCCCAGCGTTTTCAACTCTTCAACTGCTGCGATCCAGGCATCGATATCAGGGCGTGGTGCGCCGTCCTTGATACCGCCTTCGAGCCAGGCATGCGATTTGTAATGCACCAGATCGCCAACGATCAAATCACCGGTCTCATCAATGCGCACAACCGTTTGAGTTGTAGTAACACCTGAATTTTTAAGCTCGATGAGTGAGATCGTCTCTCCAGATTTCAGAGTGATCGTCTTATCACCGTCAAAGGTTTCATCAATGTCTTCGAAGACTGGGTAAGTGTCGTTCGTAAACGCCTGCGCGATCTCAACCCAGAAAAATTTCTTGTAATCATGAACGCCTTTCATCGCCTCGGCAGTGGCCTTTGACGCAACAGAGCGGGCACCCAGCTCATGCAAAACCGAAAGTCCGTTGAACTTGTCCGGGTTTGGATGCGTGACGATCACTCGCGTGATTGGATTGTCGGATCCTTTTCTGATTTCATCGACCATGGCTTGTGTGAGGGCTGGCACAAACTGCGTGTCGATGATCGTGATCTCCTCTCCGTCATCGTACCAAAAAGTTTTCGTGTCAAACCCGTCGGGTCCGGATTGATACACGCCAAGCTCGCCAGCTGTCGCCACGCTGGCACAAACCGTGACGGCAAGCGCACTGAAGAAGTGTCGGGTCCACATTGTCGTATCCTCTCTGACTGAAACAAATGATGGACCAGAGATGGCATGTTCGCGAATTTCCTGTTATCGACGTAAAGACAAAAAATATCGATATATAGACAAATGCAGTTGAAAGACCCTGATCTTGCCGACGTGGCCGTTGTGGGCATTGCCGAGGTTTACGAAAACGAAGTCGTACCGCTGCATTCCCATGCGCGTGGTCAATTGATGTTTGCGCAAAGCGGGGTGATGACCGTGAACGCCGGGGATGGAATTTGGGTTTTGCCGCCGACGCGGGCGCTTTTTGTGCCAGCAGGATCGTCACACAGCCTGCAGGTAAGCGGTCGGATCGATCTGGCAACGCTTTATATGGACATCGTTTCGAGCGCACTGCTTGAGTGGCCCGAATGCCGCGTGATCGACATCAACCCTTTGCTGCGACAGGTAATTCTGCGGCTAGCGCAAGCCGATTGGCACTATACTGAAAGCGACCCGGAGACCCGTCTTTTGCATGTTCTTTTTGATGAGCTGCACGGTCAACAGAGCCAGCCTTTGCACTTGCGAACGCCATTGGACGATCGTGCTCGACGGTTTTGCACGCATATGCAGAACAACATTGACGATCGCCGCCTCTTGGAAGACATCGCACGCGGTCTTGGTACCACGTTGCGGACGCTCGAGCGCTGTTTTCAACGCGAGATCAAAATGAGTGTCGGCGTCTGGGTGCAACAATTGCGTCTATTAGTGGCAATCCAGCGGCTTGTTGCAGGGGCATCGGTGAGCGATGTCTCCTTTGAAGTGGGCTATTCCAACCCGAGCGCCTTTATTGCAGCTTTCAAGAAAGCTTTCGGCGCTTCGCCACGGCGGTATCTGAACCTGTGAGCCTTTTGAAAATTCGGCGGAACACAGCAAGAACATTTACTTTCCTTAAACGCCAAGCCGCGCTATCTTGCCCGCCATGAGCAGTATCGACGAAACCGACGCTTTTGAACGAGGTGGATTAGCCGCTAGAGCCATGGCGGCACGACCATCACCGCATCTCGATTGGCTGAACAAAGCGCAGTTAGAGGCCGCTACATCGCTGGACGGACCTTTGCTTGTTCTCGCGGGTGCGGGCACAGGCAAAACAAGATCACTTATTTCGAGAATCGCGGAACTGATTCACGCGGGACGTGCTCGCTCCGATCAGATTCTTGCTGTCACTTTTACAAATAAAGCTGCGAAGCAGATGAAGGAGAGGGTCGAAAAATATCCTGTGAACCTTGAACGTGGGATGCAGTGGATGGGTACGTTCCATTCGATCTGCGTCAAGCTTTTGCGCCGACATGCCGAGCTTGTTGAACTCAAAAGCAACTTCACCATTCTAGATACCGATGATCAGCTACGTTTGCTCAAACAACTTGTCGCGGCTGCCAATATTGATGACAAACGCTGGCCCGCGCGTGCTTTGGCGGGCGTTATTGATCACTGGAAAAACCGGGCCTGGACACCTGATAAGGTTCCCGCTTCAGAGGCGTCGGCCTATGACGGAAAGGGCGTCGCGATTTACGCCCAGTATCAGGCGCGGCTGAAAGAACTCAACGCGGTTGATTTCGGCGATCTGCTTTTGCACATGCTCACGATTTTCCAAACCCATGATGATGTCTTGGAACAGTACCGCCGCTGGTTCCGCTACATTCTGGTCGATGAGTATCAGGACACCAACGTCGCTCAATACATGTGGCTGCGGCTTCTCGCAGGTGGGCATAAGAATATCTGCTGTGTCGGGGATGATGATCAGTCGATCTATGGCTGGCGCGGTGCGGAAGTGGGCAACATCCTGCGTTTTGAAAAGGATTTTCCCGGAGCAAAAGTGATCCGGCTGGAACAGAACTATCGTTCCACCCCGCATATCTTGGCTGCTGCCTCTGGTGTTATAGCGGGCAATAAGGGTCGTCTAGGCAAAGAGCTTTGGACCGAGGTTGAAACCGGTGAAAAGGTCCGTCTGATCGGTCATTGGGATGGTGAAGAAGAAGCTCGCTGGATAGGTGAAGAGGTCGAGGCGATGCAACGCGGCACGCGCGGAATGGACCCGATGAGTTTGGATCATATGGCCATTCTTGTCCGCGCCAGCCATCAGATGCGTGCATTTGAAGATCGCTTTCTAACCATCGGCTTGCCCTACCGCGTGATCGGCGGTCCGCGCTTTTACGAGCGGATGGAAATCCGCGATGCCATGGCCTATTTCCGGCTGGTCACCAGTCCGGCCGACGATCTGGCCTTCGAGCGTATCGTCAACACGCCCAAACGCGGGCTAGGTGATAAGGCGCAGCAGACGATTCAGCGTATCGCACGGGACAATGAGGTAAGCCTTTTGGCGGGGGCCGAGATTGCCGTGAACGCCGGAGAGATCAAAGGCAAAGGCGGTACGGAGCTTGGCCGGTTCATCGAGAACATGCACCGATGGGGCCGTCTGTCCGGCGATGAGGGGCTTAGCCATATTGAGCTAGCCGAGCTTGTGCTCGATGAAAGCGGCTACACCGAGATGTGGCAGAACGACAAAACGCCTGAGGCGCCGGGACGGTTGGAAAACCTCAAAGAACTGATCAAGGCCTTGGAAAGCTTTGAAAATTTGCAGGGCTTTCTGGAGCATGTCAGCCTGATCATGGACAACGATGCCGAAGAAGCCGGCGAGAAGGTGTCGATCATGACGCTTCACGCCGCCAAGGGTCTTGAGTTTCCCGCAGTCTTCCTGCCGGGTTGGGAGGACGGGCTTTTCCCGTCACAGCGCAGTATGGATGAAAGCGGTGTCAAAGGTCTCGAGGAAGAGCGGCGTCTGGCCTATGTCGGTATCACGCGGGCCGAAGAGGTTTGCACGATTTCCTTCGCGGGCAACAGACGCGTTTATGGTCAATGGCAAAGCCAAATGCCATCTCGCTTTATCGACGAATTGCCGGAGGAACATGTCGACGTGCTTACTCCACCAGGCCTTTATGGCGGTGGTTACGGCGCGGCTGTTGGCGGCAGCACAATTGAGACCCGCGCAGCAGAGGCCAATGTCTACAACTCACCAGGTTGGAAACGCATGCAAGCACGGTCATCTGAGCGCCCGATGAGCCAACCCAAAGAGGCGCGCAATATGGTGATTGATGCTCAGGCGATCAGCTCTCATACGCTGGGCGAACGTGTGTTTCATCAAAAATTCGGCTATGGTGCGATCACGGGAATAGAAGGCGATAAACTGGAAATCGACTTTGAAAAGGCGGGTGTAAAAAAGGTCGTGGCGCGGTTCGTTAGCGGGGCGGATGACATTCCGTTTTAAGTTTCCCGGGAAATGCAATTAAGGGGCGCTATTGGAGAACCATGTAAAGCGCGTCTTTGGGCACCTTGATCGTTATGACGCCGTTGTACGGTGAAACAGGCCTTTCCTCCACAGCCACTCCATTGGCATCTAACGTCGTCGCTTTAGTAAGAATGGTATTTTTCACCGAAAGAAGTGCTTCTATCTCAGTAATTTGCCAAGGCGCCGAACCAAAAGAGATTACCATTTCTGCAGGTTCACCTTCGTGTTCCACTTGTTTTGTGGACCATCCTGTAGGCCGAGCCGTGCTACCCACTTGAATTAACAGTTTGGTCGACTTTGAGATGGGCGCCCCGTCCATCGATACAACCATCACGCTCGCATAGTCCGCGCTGCTCTGTATGGACACATCGCTCAGGTCATGGCTTGCTCGAGATGAAAGTGCGCCTACAACACCCTGTGCTTGAGGGGCATTAACAGTGACCAGTCCATTCGCCCAGTCCCATTCCAGTTGATTTGTGATGCTTGTCGCGACGCGGCGCTCGATATCGAGAAAATCGTCGAGATCTGGGTAAACATAGTCCGGCTCATTACTGTCAAACACAGCATGCACCGGTCCCGCAAGAAAACTGAGGGGGCTTATTGAAATCTGCTCCTGTTGGCTCGCGCTTACGCCTGAATTCACTTCTGGTAACACGGAGTCCCGGTTTGGATCCTGACCCTGCCGTGGCGCAGTAAGGGGTCTTCTTCGGGCCCAAAGCTCATCCAGTGTTCGATGCTCAACGATAACCGGTTGCGCTTCTTCGATTAGCCCTTTGCGAAACATAAAAGCGGCAGCGGGAAAGCTTCCGATCATTTGAGGCGTGTTGATCACCCACTTGCCAACACTTGGGAGATGTCCGTTAGCGCTTTGTGGCTGTCTCCATTGTACCTGACCGGCATTGTACCAATAACTGACGTCAACACCGGTAAGAGATTGGTAGGCAGACATAAGTATGGGTGCTTCTGACTGTTGCGAAATCGGAGGAACCCAGTGAGTTTCGGGGATAATGTAGGGATAGTTCGCCGGCTGGCGCAGTGTGATGGGCAAGTCGAGCGGTTGCTTCAGAACGCCGGTGTCGCGAAACCGATCTCCATTGCTGATAGCCCACCCGAAGTAGTCCCCAACATGGAGGCGGGAGACATAGCGGTTGACCGCAACGACTTCACCCGATGTGTAGGCATAACGCTCAAGATCATCCAGAACCGCGTCATCGGCTGTTCGCCAATTTCCAGCGTTAAATAACTGTCGTGCGCCAATGTCTTCGCGCAAAAAACGAGCCACTTCCTGATGCCAACGGCGCATTGTAATCGTGAGAAACTCTGCTTGGTCGCGAAGTCGCGCATCAGCGGAGCCCGCACCCGCCGCCGCGGTCAAATGCCAGATATTGGAAAGCGCAATGATACCATTGTCCCAATCGTCTTGCATGTCTTCGAGAGGCCCGGGTGCGGGTACGTTGCCCCAAGCTTTCCGTGCCGTTCGCACAGATCCATACTTTTCCGTCAGAAACTCGCCAAAACGCGTAGCAATCATCCGTGCCTCGCGACCGCGAATTTTATTGAATGTCCAGAACAGAAGAGAGTCTTCATTCTGCATTTGAATGATAGCCAGAGCTGGATCATCCTTCAACGCAAGGCCGGTAAACGGGTTCACTGGAACGAGCGTATTGCGAAGCCAGCTTTTGTAAGCCGACTGTAAATTTGGGTCGAAATAGATAAGCCCGGTTAAACCTAGGCTGTCATGCGGCGCAACCCAACGTTGGGCGGCTTCTTTCGAAACTGCGTGTGGATAGTATGGGCTAAACGTGACGTAAATGCCTTCTTGCTTCATGGCGCCGACCATCTGCCAGATCCGCGAGCGTTCTTCTCTGTTTATTGATTCAAGCGGCCCGCCATTCTTTCCAGCCTGAGGGATCTGTCCATGAAATCGAACCATGTTGACGCCGCGTTTGGCCAGAAATTTGGCATGTTCACGCAGTGCCGGAAGTCCGAGCCGTGCAACTGTGCTGTTGACCGCCCAGAACCGGATTGGCCCACCATCACCACGGACAAAACTTGCGCCATCCGGTGCGCGCCTGATAAAGCCCGTCTCGCCCGCTATGTCTTCATTCAGATACGAGAGATCGAGCACAGCCTTATCGGAATACGTGTCGCGACCTGGCTGAAACGCCCAAGTGTTCACCTCATCCGCAGAAAGCTCGGAAGCGAAAAATGCGATGCATATCAAGACCCAAAGGAACATCTTGGCGTATAGTCAATTGACGTTTTTGCAACTCAACTAACACAGCATGCGATGCTCAGTCAGTTGCGTCAAACGTCGAGAGCGGACGCCCGCTTGAAAATCAGGGCGTTACTCATACGTCTTCCCTGCAATCCAAACCTTTGAAATCGCACGATCATCCCCCATCATGATTGTTGGAAAAATCGTCTGCCAGATATCCACTGCCCGGTCGGCGCGTTGCGAGATGGCGGGCGTTGAAGCGAGATCAACTGCGATCAGGTCGGCCTCCATGCCTGGCGCTATATTGCCTACCTCGTTTTCCAAATGTAACGCGCGCGCGGACCCTTGTGTGGCGAGCCACCAAAGCTGCGCCGGATGCAGCGCGTTTCCGGTGAGTTGGCCAATCTCGTAGGCTGCCGCCATGGTCCGCAGCATCGAAAAGGATGAACCGCCACCGGTGTCCGTAGCAAGACCTACGATATAGCCGTCTGCCACGCGTGAGGCTAGGTCTAATAGCCCCGACCCGATGAACGTATTCGATGTTGGACAATGCACCAAAGCCGCGCCAACTTCCGCAATTCGTCCACGCTCCCGCTCGGTCAGATGGATCGCGTGACCAAATACGGAACGCTCTCGCAAAAGCCCGTGCGCTTCATAGGTGTCAAGATAATCCTTTGCTTCCGGAAACAACTCTGCAACCCAGGCGATTTCTTCGTTTTGCTCGCAAAGATGCGTTTGCATGAGACAGTCTGGATGCCTCGACCATAGTTCGCCGAGCGCGGCAAGCTGTTCGCGCGTGGATGTGGGCGAAAAGCGTGGGCTGATCGCATAAGTCAACCGCCCAAGCCCGTGCCAGCGCTCAATCAACGCCTTGCTTTCGTCGTATGCACGTTGTGGCGTATCGCAGAGGGCGGCAGGCGCGTTACGGTCCATGCAAGTCTTGCCCGCGATCGCGCGCACGCCACGCGCTATTGCGGCCTGAAAGAACGCGTCGACGC
>JBCDDS010000149.1:0-8466 GCA_039180185.1 Pseudomonadota bacterium
CATATCCATTGTTAAATTTTTGCGTAGTTTGCCCACAGAACAGCAGGCGGTAATCCATTTGGTTTCGGTAGAAGGGTATAGCTACGCTGAAACAGCCGAAATTCTCGGAATCGCCGTCGGCACAGTGACAAGCCGACTTTCGCGCGGACGCGCAGCAATACAAAGGTTTCAAGATGACTGAACCTAAAACCGATAACATACTGCATCAATTTGTAGATGGTGAGTGCAGCCCATCCGAAGAACTCAGCATCTTGCGTGCCGAGGAGGACGATGCGGAACTCGCCAGGCGTATCCGCAAAATACGCAAGCGAAAGGCGGAACTTCGCGCGGCCATGGATTTGGAACTTTTGGATGAAGTGCCCGGTGACCTCATTCAGGCTACCGGAACAATTGCTGCCGACAACATGAACCGAGCACCTGAGTTTAGCATAGGCGCCAAAAGCGCCATTTTTTTAGTTGCATGTCTGTTCGGAGCGGTTGCTTTGGGCACAGCTTGGAGCCATTGGCGTATCAACGATTGGCAAAATACCATGGCCTCACTGGAAGAAAAAAGAGAAACTGCAGTGACGCTCGCCGTTCAAGAAGGTCTCGAAACCTACCTGAGCGGCGATGCGTTGGAAATCAACGATCAGAACCTCGGTATAGCCGTCAGTGTGCGCCCCGACGAAACATATAGGAGCGTATCAGGGCATTGGTGCCGCGGCTTCACTGAAACCATGACGATCGACGGTCAGGAAATTCGTAGAAAGGCCGTCGCTTGCCGCGATCAAGACACACATACTTGGATGCGTATGCACACTGTCATTGAGGGCTCCATCCTGGACCAAACAGTTCATGCCGGGATTTAGTGACTTACTGCTAAGTATGTCCGCTTGGGGCTCATAGCCAACCTCAGATGCAACGCGGCATCTTTCTCTTATGCTTAAGATCGTAGGGTTGCTCGCGGCCCAAAGCTGCCGTTCATCTGACCGAAGTCATGCTGTAGCGTGGCCCGTCAAATCTGCCGTTCGCTGCAACCGCTTGATCTGAACGCTGGCGGATGTCCAGACAGCGGACAAATCATAGAGTTTTAGCACCCGACGCAAGTTCGGCGTTTGGCCGTATCGCTTTCATAATAAACGGTTGATCGTAGCGATGCTGCAGCGCATTTTTGGTCAGCGGAGAGCACTGATCAAGCATAGCGAGATGCTTCGCGAAAGGCAGAAACTGTCCTAAAACATGCAACTTTAGTTACTGCACTTTCGTATCGTGCTACTGCGGGAATGGCGAGAAGCGAGCATTTGACGCCGATTTCAGCATGCGGAGGTCTGCAACGAATGAACGGGGAATTCAGTCTTGAGCGAATACTGTCTTTTCTACGTTGGACGATGAAACTTGCTAACCCAAAATTTGAACACTTTTTATTCAACTGAACAGGCAAGTATTCTGCTTATCTGCATCAGTGGACGGCCAGACTGATCGCGCCAATGGTTGAAGGCTTCTTGGATAGCTTCCAAATCTCTGCGAGAAGATGGATCTTTCGAAAGAACGCCTTCGCGGATGAGTGCGCGGTTCACATCTCGGGAAAGGATATAGCCATCAACACCCATGTCGCGCAAGAAATACTGTGCCGTGGCGCCACCCAATCGCGATCCTTGTTTCTTCATCATCCAGAGCAGACCGGAAAAATCTTCCTTCGGCCACTTTGCAATCGTTTGGCCACCCGAGCCGTTTTGCTTGGCAAGGTCGTTGAGAAAAATCGCGTTATCTCGAATAGAGAGAATTTTTTTTGCGTGTCGAATGATGCCTTCTGTTTTCAGATAGGTATCAAAATCGTCATCCGAAATGAGAGCCATGCGACCGACCGTAAAACCGTCGAACACCTCCTCGAAACGCGGCCATTTTTTTTCAACGACCTTCCAGTTGAAACCAGCTTGGAATACAGCCTTGGACATCGAGGACAACCATCTGTCATCGCCAACTTTAGATAACTCCTCAACCGATCTTGGTTTGCCCAGAGTTTTTTCGAACTCCGCGGCACCACCCTTCGTTGATGCCGCAACCTCGTAGAGTTCTTCGATTGATCGTAGGCTCATCTGCAATTCTTTCTTCAGTGATCGGGGAAATACTCACCGCCAATCACCGGCACAGAGAGCGTGTTTTCAGATGGCGCAAGCGGGCAGATATACTGCGGATCCCACGCGCAAGATGGGTGATAGGCAAAGTTGAAGTCTAATACGATGCGTTGATCAGCCGTCCGGCCAAGGTCGGCGCTTTTGATCGCATCAATCAAGTAACGCCCACCGCCGTACGTGAGATTCTCGTTCGTTTTGTCTTTGAATGGTAGGAACAGACCTCCACCATAGGCCTCGACCCAATAAAGCGTGAGTTCTCCGCCCAGATCATCCACTAACCCAACTGTGCGCGCTATCGGCTTTCTGCAAAAGTTGCCATCGTCACCGACAGGGATCTCTTCTATGGGTCCATAGGCAGGTACGGTTTGGATCTCGAACCGTAAGGCCGCATCATATTCAAAGACATCGATCCTGTCGAATGCATAACGTTCTTCTTCCGGCACCGGACTCATGGTGTGCTGGCGATAGAGCAACGAACGCGTTTCATGCCAAAGCGTCCAAGCTTTTCCTGTGTCTTCTGTCGCGCGAACACTAGCGTAAAGCGTCGACATTTCGCGCCTCCAGTCGGCCAGTGCGAGGTAAGAATCTGCCATCAGCGAAGTACTCATAGGGGAGAAAACTCAATGGCAACCTGATCCGCGTAGAATGCCATCAATTCAGCTAGGTTCGATGCGAATTCAAACGGCTCTTGATAACACCAAGCGATCTCGGTTGGGTCCGCGCCCGCAATCGCGAAATACGACGCATCGCCTTTCAATGGACAATGAGTTTGACGATCCGATCGCGCCATCTCAGCAAAAACGTGATCAGCAGGCATATACACAACCGGGTCATAGATATCCTTGCCCACCTCAAGAACAAAAAATGCTCGATCACTTTTTGCGATCAGAGTGCCGTTGCGCTTAATCTTTACCGTGCCTTTGATTGGCTTCAGCTTCATGAAGTGACGAGGCTCTCGCGGATTATGTATTGTATTTCTTGCTAACGTGATTTGATCGTTCATCTTGATTATCAATTTAATAATTAACGCTTACGTCTGAATCGCTTCGACGAATTCCGCATTCGCATCCAGCAACGCTTGAAGCATTTTCCGAAACTTAGGTTTCATCATCGGGATCATCGCTGCCCCAAACGGGCCGAACTTTGGCGTGAACGTCATTTGCATCTGCACGAGTGTTTGAACTTCGCTCTTTGGTTCAAATACGATTACGGCGATCGCCTTCTTGAGCGGCATGGTGCCGTCATAGATTTCAAGGACCATGCGCTCATTCTCAACATACTCGACGATGCGCTCACGAATGTGGTTCTTGCCGTCTATCAGGTTGCATTGACGCGTCGCTCCCTTGCCCGTGGGTTGGTTTCCCAAGAGATATGAGCTTGCCAGATTTGGATTGAACTTCGCGATGTTTCCAAAGTCGTCCCAGCTTTTCCACACGAGTTCAGGCGGTGCATTAACCGTCGATTGCACGATGACTTCAGCCATATCAATCAAGCTCCAATCAAGACGCAGTACGGCGCATCCAATCGGCCAAGCCCTGTCCGATCAAATGGGGGTGCTCTTCCTGCAGAAAGTGCAGGCCAGCACCAAGAAACCTCACCTCCAGGTTCGGTACATTTTTTGCGTGCCACTCGACGACGGGCTTGGGCATCAGAGATCCGGGCTCTGCGTGAAACAGAAGCTTTGGTATGTCTGACTTTGTTAGCCATTCGCCATTAGCCAAGACCTCCTGAACGACATCCTCAGGCGTGCCTTCGATCGGGATCTGCCGCGGCCAAACCAAAGTGGGTAAGCGGCTTTCAGGCGTCGGAAACGGAGCGCGATAAGCCGCCATCTCCGCATCCTGCATGTTGCGTAAAACTCCAAGGTTCGGCAGTACTGTTTCAACGAAGAAGTTCTGACCTAAGATGAGCTCGGCGCCCTGCTCTGTGCGCACCATACTGAAGAAGTCAGCTAATTCCTTTGGCATATCTGAAAAAGACGCCACGGGCATACCAGGAGGAATTATTGCTTCCATGTATGCAATGCGACTGACCCTTTCAGGGTTGTTTCTTGCCCAAAGCATGCCCAATGCGCTGCCCCAATCGTGCACGACCAGAGTGACGTCAGACAGATCTAAACCGTCTAAGAAAGCGTTCAGGTAGGTCGCATGCTCGGAGAATGTGTAACCTATGTTCGGTTTCCCACTTTGCCCCATACCGATCAGGTCAGGCGCAATGACGCGAAAACCAGATTCCAGCGCATTTGGCATGATGTTGCGCCAAAGATAAGACGAAGTTGGATTGCCATGCAGGAAAACCACTGGTGGCCCATCACCTTTGTCGATGTATGCCATCTCACTTTCCAGTACGGGCGTTATCTTTTTCTCAAAAGGAAATTCGGTTGAGATCGGAAGTCCATAAGGACCCGCGGTGTTCGGCTTGTCTTGCGCCACGCTAAAACTGGCCGCAGTTACCAAAGGCGCGGATGCGGCGAGCTGAAAAAGGATGCGACGTGTAAGGGGCATCAGAATTCCTCCAGAATTAGGAAATGCAGGGTTTTGAACGCCTTACTCCGGGCAGGAATAAGTGCTTTGTATGCGTCGCTGTCAAAGACCGCGTCGACTGATTCCCTTGAAGGAAACTCGACGACAAAAACGGTTTGAAGCTCAGTTTCACCAACAAGCTGTTCAGCGACTTTTGCCCGCACGCGTGGCTTCGCACCAACTGCGGTCAAAAGAGGAACCGCGCTACTCGCATACTCCTCCAGCGCCTGTGCTCCGTCTGGGTCCGGCGTACCAAAGGACGCAAAAAGAACCGGATTTGACATCTTTTCTCCAATAAATGTCTTGTGATCCGCTCGTCCCTGCATGTCTGTTTCAGGACTGCAGTGACGAGCGTTTTTTTTGCTTGGCTTTGTTGAGAGTGGTGGTCGTTCTAGAGATAAAACTAAAGGATCGTTTAATAACATTAAATATGAAATATAGCGTCATTATGGATTGTTTTTGATCCACATTGCGGAGAACATTATGAATTGGGATCAACTGCGTGTTTTATTGGCCATTCACCGAGAAGGCAGTCTCCGAGGAGCTGCGGATAGTCTGGGCGTCAATCACGCGACTGTCGCCCGTGCTTTGCAAGGAGCCGAGAGCCATCTAGGAACACGTCTTTTCGACCGGTCACAGAAAGGGCTGCGACCCACGCAATCTGGAGAGCTAATTTTGCCTCATGCTTTGGAAATGGAAAAACAGATTATAGAGGTGGAGCGTCGACTGACTGGCTTGGATGCCAAGCCTAGCGGAACAGTTCGCGTCAGCATCCCGCCTTCCTTTGCTCAAGGACTGTTCATGGAGTTCCTTGCTGATTTCACGCAGGCATATTCGCAAATCATGATTGATGTGGTCGCAACCAACAGGTTTTCAGACTTAAATCGTCTTGAGGCTGATGTGTCCGTGCGCTTTGCGGAAAGTGTCGAGGACGACGTCGTTGGCCGGAGGTTGTTGACATATGTAATAGCTGCCTTCGCAAGTCCGGCCTACATTGAAGAGCATCCTGATATCGCCGAGAAACAGGGAGAAGGGACTCATTGGATTGGTTGGGGTTCAGATGACGAATGGGTCGCCAAGTCTCCGCTTCCAAAGGCTAGCGTACGGCACAGGTTACCCGAAGTTTTTATGCAAGCCGAGGCCGCCGCGAACGGAATTGGCATGGCTTGGATACCAGCTGTTTTAGGTGACAAGCGATCTGATATCTTCCGAGTTCCAAATGTCGAAGCACGCCCAGATCGGAGTATTTGGATCTTACTACACGGTGATCTGCGGGAGACGGCGCGAGTACGCGCTTTCGTAGACTTCTTTTCCGCTTGGACTCTGAAACGTCGAAATCAATTTGTTATGTGAAGGCATAAAACGCACGAGCATTGGTCGCGGTCTCTTTACACCGAATGAGTTTCTCCGAAACGCGCAATCGATCATCATCAGACTCTGTGTTTTAATTTGAAATTGCTTTGCGCCGTGCCGCTGGTCCGCCAAGCACACGCGCCTTGAGACTACTTGGCGGAGGGTTATAGTCTTCACACGCCTAGCAAAATGCGGTTTGTGTCCGCTAAGTTGAAAATCTTCACTCCAAGCCCAACTCGATGCTGCAAGGTGCATCAATGCCAGTTAAATCATCTCCTTTTTGGCTGCCGTTGCCGCATCTCCAGTGTTGGGAACGCCCTTGGGCTCAATGAGTAACAAGTGCACCTCGTCGTCCGCAACGGGCCGATGCTCTACACTTTTTGGAACTACGAACAGCTCTCCAGGTTGCAACACGACAGTTCGATCCCTCAGTTCAATTTTCAGGGTGCCTTTCAGAACCAAGAAAAAGTCATCCGTGTCATCATGATGATGCCAGTTGAATTGGCCTTTCGCTTTAACGACCATCACGTCACAATCGTTGAAATGAGATACAATTTTTGGACGCCAGTGCTCAGTAAAAGTCGACAACTTTTGAGTAAGATTTATGGCGTCGTCCGACATTCACTTATTCCCCCCGATCGCGGAACATATGTACGTGCTTTTCAAAACTCATCCTCCGATGAAAATTCGCATTCCGGCCCTGCGTGTCTGCGGCCTATGTCAGTAATACGAGCTGCTGCGAGACCATTTCAATTACTCTTTTTCGACAAGTTGCGACCTTTTTGCGGACGTGACGATGGCAAAAGCACATAGAAGGAGAAAGTATGCCAGATGTTTAATTGATCTATTTAGGCCACTGGTTTGAAGCACGATTAGAAAATCCAGGATCGAAACGAATGCGGCTGCGAACAACAACCCTGCAAGCGCTCGTCTTTGATCAAAGATAATCATCGAGAGTGCCAACAGAGACAACCCGATGTTTCGGGCTGCTGTTGTTTGCATGAGGCCCAATCCATCTATGGTCGAAGCGTGAATACCAAGCGTTGCTGCGCCTGCGCTTGGAAAGATGATCCCTCTCACGCCCAAAAATAAGAAACCTGAAGCGAGCGCTAAGAGAATGATAGTAGAAGGTGCTCTGTAGGGTAGGCTTCGCATGTTTTCTGGGGAAGCTTTGACATTCATATGGTTCGCCTTTCTCAATCCAAGCTCTATCGCCAATTTTTCATACAGATTTAATGCTTGACCGGATCGCAAGGAGGCGAAACCCTCAAAATTGAAAAGCTATCCATCAAATTTGAGGACTGGAACTTTGTGGGACAATGTCAGAATATTTGTGAAGGTCGCGCGATTTGGAAGTTTTACAACTGCTTCGACTGCCCTTCATCTATCCGCGGCCACGCTCGCTCGAAAAGTTGATGCGCTCGAAGCTGAATTGGGTTTCACTCTGTTTTTGCGCGACAATAGCGGTGTAGTGCTCACAGAAGTTGGGCAGAAATTCCTGCAACTTATCGAACCTACTTCAGATGAAATGCACCAGGTCTTGAACAAAGCAGCGTTGCTAAAAGGGTTGGATAAGACGACCTTGGTTAGAGTAAGCGGCACCGAGCCAGTGATCGCTGAAATACTAGCTCCAAACATCTCGGGCCTGTTCAAAAGTTCGCCCGAAGCAAGAATTGACCTTGCGGTGGAAAACTCACCAGTAAATCTCTCGCGTTTTGAGGCAGAAATCGCATTGAGGTTGGCCAAACCGGAAGGAGAGAGTTTGCGCGTTCAACGACTTGCGACATTCGAAATGGGCGTGTGGGCGAATAGAGACCTGGAAGTCGACTTGGATCGAGTCCGATTTGCAGGGTATGACTTGGCATATGGAAGAATTGCAGAAAGAGCATGGTTGGAACAACTAGATCTTGCTGGAAGCAGATTCATTCAGACGGCCAGTACGCGCGCGATTTTGAACATCGTGTGCTCTGGTGCAGCAATAGGAGTATTGCCAAGCTTTATTTCTCGCAAATACCCCCGTTTAGTGAAGGTCCATGGTCTGCCGAAGGTACCACCGCGGCACCTTTGGATGTTGATGCATCCTGAAGTCGCACGGATGAGGTCAGTTCGAGAGGTAGCAGATTGGATAATTTCAGTGTTTCGAAGTGGCAAGACGTAACCGCTTGATAAATGGACTTTGAAGAAGTCCTTGGGATACGCCACCGAAAGTCCGGTTCGAGGTATAGAAAGCATTAGTACGTCGCGCAGCATCCGACACTCTGGGCTCGAAGCAGACTTTCACTGGCGGTATCTTGTGAAGTCTTTGGAAATTGTGAGGCCACTAAGCTGGCGACATACCCCGTAGCCGCTCTGACCGACGACGCAATAGCTCGACCGTGGTGAGCAACGCGATGGACATCACCACAAGGATCGTGGCGACCGCCAATATGGTCGGCGAGATCTGCTCGCGCAGGCCTGTGAACATTTGCCATGGCAAA
>JBCDDS010000150.1:0-8374 GCA_039180185.1 Pseudomonadota bacterium
AGGGCGCAGTCTTCGGGACACCAATACGGCCACAAGGAAGGCAGCGATGAGCAACGCAAATTGCGACCAGGCAGCTGGGCTTAGAAGCCATTCTTTACCAATGTCGATACCCTGTTGAGCATAGATCATCGCCTGTTGCACGATCTCTGGCCGATTTTCCCAATCCATGCCATTCCCCTTGTTGCTCTTGTCAAACGCGCTTTTGCTCCCATTCTCATGCCCGTCTGAAAGCGCGGGATCAAGGAAAAGCCATGGAAGACCCTATTTGCCCGCTTTGCTGCCGACCGATACCGGCGGATGTTCGACAGAGTCAGCACCATCTTGTACCGAAACTCAAAGGGGGCAAGGGTGGGCCGACTGTGCTATTGCATCAGATTTGCCACAATGAAATTCATGCCACGCTGACAGAGGCGGAATTGGCGCGGGATTTTACGACCGTTGAAGAGCTTCGGGCGCATCCAAGACTTGCCAAGTTCATTGAATGGGTAGCCAGACGCCCTCCGGGGTTTCACTCCAAAACGCCGGGCAAACGTCGTAAGCGTTAAAGGGAAGTCTTTAAATTTTTGCCTGCTTACGACTCGAAAAGCGCCTTTATTCCTGCGGCGTGGTCTGGGGTTGCCGCTAAGGTGTCCTTGGCCATCAAGCGCGCCTCGTCAATTAACACGTCACGCTCAACAACGCGGTCAAACAGGCCCCAGTTAAGCGCAGTTTTTGTATCGACTTTCTCTCCAGCCATTAAGATCAATTTGGCCCGCGATGGCCCTACGAGACGAGTCAGCCTCGCTGGATCAGACGGCTGAGGCAGAAATCCAAGCTTCATGACGGGGTAGAACACGTTTGTACCCGCCACTGCGAGCCTAAGGTCGCACGCAAGCACCATTCCGATTGCGCCACCTGCGACAGTCCCATTCAACGCTGCAATTGTAAGACCCGGTAGTGCTGCAATGGCTGCGGACAATCGTTCCCAAACCGGATCAGTTGGTAGCCCAGATTTGGCAGCCTCAAGATCCATACCCGCAGAGAAGACATTCCCCGCCCCGGTCAGTACCAGCACGCGTGCTTCTTGCGCGGTCTCAGCAAGATCGGCCAGTTCATTCAACATTTCTCTCGTCAGCGCATTAGCTTTGTGCGCCCGGTCTATCGTGATCAGCCAGAGCCCATCTTTGCCCTTCTCCAGACCGATCATGTCAGGCCGATCCTTCGGCGAATGTCTTCATCGCGCAAACTGATATCTGCCCCGAGATACTCGTCGGCTTCTGGACTGCACATCCAGATCAGCGCTTCTGCTGGCCATTCTGGTGGGATGTGGTCGGACCACTCCAAAGCGCTAACCGGATTTACGCCGCTGGCTTTGATCTCGCGCTGCATTTGGGTGGCCACCGTGCCGGGCGATAGACCAAGCACGCGGATGTTATGATCACGGTTTTCCTTGTCGGCGGCGCGTGTCAACATCAAGGCTGCGGCTTTTGAGCTGCAGTAATGGCTCCAACCCTCAAGTGGTCCGTAAGCCGCGCCGGAGCTTATAGTTATGATCGTGCCGCCCCCCGTTTTCTTCATCATCGGAATTGCGGCTCGCATGCCGTAAAACACACCTTTGAGGTTGATATCGATCACTTTGCTCCAAGCGGCCGGGTCAGCTTCGGAAAGATGCGCAACCGGTTCGATAACACCCGCATTGCCAACAAGCACATCAAGCCCACCAAAGTTCTCAACCGCTTTCGATACTGCATTGGCAACGTCTTCATAGCGGCTCACGTCGCAGGTTACAGCAAGTGCTTTGGAGCCGATTTGTCCTGCAATACGCTCGATATCTCCCGCACTACGCGCTGCTAGAACAACATTTGCACCGGCATCCGCAAAGCTACGCGCAGAGGCCTCACCAATGCCCCGGCTAGCCCCTGTAACCAGAACGGTTTTGCCTGTCATCTTCATGGTTTGCCTCCTTTTGTTAAGTTCCTGCCGAGAGTAATCTCCTTAACGTAGAAGGTCCATAAACTGCGCCTTAAAAACGCCGTTTTATACCTATTCCTATTGACCCTGCCCGCACTTAGGCAGAAGCTGCTGGTGCTCGTTTGTTTGAAAGGAATTTCCATGTCAGGTTTTGTCACCCGTAAAGCGCAACTTGCCTGCACCTGTGCTGTATTTGCCTTGTCGCTAGCCGATACTGCTCAAGCAGAGCTGTCAGCTGCGGATGTCTGGGCAGACTTCAAAGGTTATATGGCGGGGTCTGGCTACCAGGTTGAAGCACAGGAAACCCAGTCCGGCGATACTCTGACGGTCAACGAATTGAAGCTATCCATCCCGGTTTCAGAGGAAGGCGGTACGATTGCAATCGAGCTGGGCTCGATGTCTTTCATCGGAAATTCAGATGGGTCGGTAAACATTACCTTCCCAGAAGTTTTACCGATGACCGTTTTCATTGCACCGCCTGAAGCGGATGAAGATGAGGTGAAAGTTAACCTTGAGTACTTTAGTACCGGTTTACTTATGACCGCAACGGGAGACCCGAACGATCTTACTTACAATTACACCGCTGCTGAGCTCATTATGAAGATGAACGATCTGGAGGTGAATGGAGCAGCCGTTGACCTTGGTGAGATCGAGGTCGGTATGAGCGATCTGGCTGGAGCAACCACGATGAAGGTTGGCGAGCAACGCGCCACAGAACAGCAGATCGTAGCTGAGCAGGTCAACTACGTTTTTGATATCGTAGATCCTGAAGGTGGCGGCGCTATTGTGGCCAAAGGCAAAATCGGCGGTCTAAACGGTACAGGTTCGGCAACTATGCCTTTGGAGATTGATGCCACAAACATGGCGTTGGCTCTTGCTGACGGGTTTGACGTCAATGCGCAGATGACCTTCAGAGATAGCAATGGCAATTTCCAGTTCGAAGAGGAAGGCGAAACTGTCAAAGTTGAATCCAGTTCGCAAGGTGGCACATTTGATGTCGCCATGTCGTCAGGTGGCATTTCTTATGGCGCAAGCTCTTCTGGAGCGAAGGTTTTCATGCAGGGTGGAGAAATTCCGTTTCCTGTTGAGTTTGCCATGCAGGAAGCTGGGTTCAATCTGACAATGCCAATTAGTCAAAGTGACGAGATACAAGACTTTGCTTTCGTCATGAAACTTGGCGGCTTCACAATGTCCGATCTACTTTGGGCACTTTTTGATGCGGGCGCTCAGTTACCTAGAGACCCAGCCACGCTTGCACTTGATCTTTCTGGTAAAGCCAAGCTCTTGTTCGATATTATGGACCCCGAGCAAATGGCTGGTGTGGAGCAAAGTGGCGATTTGCCGGGCGAATTGAATTCGCTGAATATCAATGATCTCCAGGTCAGCATCGCAGGCGCGGAGTTGCTTGGTAAGGGCGAATTCACCTTCAACAACGAAGACCTTGAGACATTTGATGGGTTCCCTGCACCAGAAGGTGCAGTGGATTTGTCTCTTGTTGGTGGGAACGGGTTGCTTGATAAACTCGTCGCTATGGGCCTGGTTCCTCAGGAGCAAGCGACAGGGGTTCGGCTTATGCTTGGGTTGTTCGCGGTCCCCGGGACAACGGAAGACAGCCTGACATCGAAAATCGAGGTTCGATCAGATGGCCAAGTTCTAGCCAATGGCCAACGTCTACGCTGAGCGATCCGAGAACGCGGCAAATTTGTTGAATTGAGCATTGCGCATTGAAGCTGCGCAACGACAGGGTTAGTTCCGGCGGTACGAATTTGGAGACCGATATGGCGTCATCGCTGGAAGACTTAACAGAAGCTATTCTCAGGGCTGCGAAATTGGCCGGTGCAGACGCTGCTGATGCTTTAGCGGTAGCTGCGCATGCGCAAATCGTGGATGTCCGTGCCGGAGCATTGGAACAGGCAGAACGCGCTGAAAGTATAGATATCGGTTTGCGGGTTTTTGTGGGGCGCAAACAGGCCTGTGTGTCCGCGACCAATGACCAGCCTGACACAATAAGTGCCCTCGCGGAACGGGCAGTAGCGATGGCCCACGCCGCGCCAGATGATCCAAATGTCGGTCTTGCTAAACCAGAACAATTGGCACGTGATTGGGACATAGGTCCGTTTGAATTGTCAGACCCTGAGCCAGAGCCAACACCTGCGGAGCTGCAAAACAAAGCTACACAGATTGAAGCTGCAGCGCTTGCAGTGCCAGGCGTGCAAATGACCTCCTCAACGACAGCAGAATATGTTCACCGAAACCTGCATATAGCCGCCAGCAATGGATTTCGTGGTGGGTACGCTCGAACACAATCTTCGTTGTCTTGCGTGGCGATTGCAGGCGAAGGTGCTTCTATGCAGCGCGATTACGACGGAGACGCGCGTATTTTTGCATCGGATCTCCGCAGCCCGGGTGAAATTGGGGCCAAAGCAGGTGAACGCGCAGTGGCGATGACTGACGCTCGTAAGCCGCCAACCGGATCATACCCTGTTCTGTTCGATGAACGGATTTCCATGACGCTGATCGGTCATCTGCTTTCTGCCGCGAATGGCGCATCTGTGGCACGCGGGTCTTCTTGGTTGTTGGGTAAGATGGGGGAGCCGGTGTTGCCGAAAGGGGTCTCTCTTTTTGAAGAGCCTCATCGCCCTCGCGTCACCGGCTCACGTCCATTTGACGCGGAGGGTTTGCCCACCAAACGTCGGGCGATAGTTGAAGATGGTGTTCTGCAGGGATGGTTGCTTGATTTAGCTACGGGGCGAAAACTTTCCTTGCCTTCCACTAGCAATGCGCAGCGCGGTACAACTGCTCCGCCCTCTCCGGGCGCGGGAAACGTGACTCTGAGCCCAGGTCAGAAAACACGCGACGAGCTGATCGCAGATATGGGTACAGGTCTTTTGGTGACCTCGATGATCGGCTCAACGATTAATCCAAACACTGGAGATTACTCCCGTGGCGCGTCTGGTTTCTGGATCGAGAATGGACAGATCACATATCCAGTCCAGGAATGCACAATAGCAGGATCGCTTCCGGATATGTTGCTTCGGATGACGCCAGCCAATGACGCGCGCAGCTGGCTAAGCCGTGTTGTACCATCGCTGCTTGTCGAAGGGATGACGCTTGCCGGCGAGTGATTTGGCATTGTTGCTTGAAGCAGCGCGTGCCGCGGGCGACGTGTCTTCCCGTTATGCCGACGGCAGCGCCAAAGTCTGGGACAAACCCGGCGGAGCAGGTCCGGTGACAGAAGCTGATCTTGCGGTCAATGCACTGCTGAAGGAAACGCTCCAAGCGGCGAGACCTGATTACGGTTGGCTGTCGGAGGAAACCGAAGACACCGAGGCGCGTTTGGAGCGCGATACGGTATTTATCATCGACCCAATCGACGGGACGCGAGGGTTCGTTGACGGATCTCGCACCTGGGCGCATTCGCTTGCCGTTGCGCACAAAGGAGAAGTGACCGCGGCTGTCGTGTACTTGCCAATGCGTGACAAGCTATACGCTGCCGCAAAGCAAAAAGGTGCGTTCCTGAACGATGCGCCTTTGCAGATTAGCGCGCGGAAAGATCTGCAAGGTGCAAGCGTTTTGGCTGCTAAGCCGTTTATGGATGAAAAGCACTGGCGTTCTGGTGTGCCAGACATTCAGCGCGCTTATCGCCCTTCGTTAGCTTATCGTTTGGCGCTGGTCGCTGAGGGGCGTTTTGATGCGATGCTTACCCTCAGAAAGACCTGGGAATGGGATATTGCTGCCGGAGATCTAATAGTGCGAGAGGCACGGGGTCGCACATCTGACAGAACCGGCGGCGCACTACGCTTCAACAATCCAGAACCTACTCTCAACGGTGTTCTCGTCGCCAATCCTTCGCTGCATGGTGATATTGCTGAGAAACTACGCTAGCGATTGCGCGAAGCGGCCCACTTTTTGCAGCGGCTGGTAGTCACGTGCAGCCTGACCCATAGTGCGCCTATGGCTCGATCTGACAACTATTACGCCGCAACGCTTATGATTGCCTCGATGGCTGCGTTCACATTGAACGATGCGGTTATGAAACTGATGGCAGGTCAAGTGCCATTGTTTCAGCTGGTCTTCTTGCGAGGCGCAATGACCACTGTTGCGGTAGGTTTTCTGCTATTATTGTTGGGACAGGTTAAGAGAGGTTTGGACAACAAAGACTGGGGTTGGATCGGGCTGCGCACCTTTGCAGAAGTCGCAGCAACATTTTTCTTCCTCTCCGCACTTTTCAACATGCCTATCGCGAATGTCACAGCGATCCTCCAAGCGTTGCCACTCACCATCACGCTTGCCGCTGCGATTTTTCTGCAAGAGCCAGTCGGCTGGCGCAGGGTAACGGCCATTGTCATAGGATTTCTTGGCGTACTTTTGGTCGTCAGACCTGGCGCGGCTGACTTTAACGCCTATTCGCTTTACGCACTCGCGGCGGTCGGTTGCGTCACAGTGCGTGACTTGGCCACGCGTAAATTATCGCCAAAAACCCCGTCAGTTTTGGTTATGTTTATTAATTCGCTCGCGGTTACTTTGGTGTTCGGGAGCGTCACTTTTGCGTCGCCCTGGGTTCCGATGACATCTGAAACCATCGGCCTGACTGTCACTGCCGCCATTTTGATCGTTGGAGCTTATCTTTTTTCAATTATGGTTATGCGCGTGGGCGAAATCGCTTTCGTCGCCCCGTTTCGCTACACCGGTCTACTTTGGGCCATGCTGCTCGGGTTGGTGCTCTTCGGCGAATGGCCAGATACCGTTACGCTGCTTGGAGCAGCAATCATAGTGGCCAGCGGTCTTTTCATGTTCTACCGCGAGGCAAGCCTCAGGGCGCAACAGTCGAGTACAAAGTAATTTCAAATGCCCTCTGCGCTTAATCAGTAACCGCTGGTTAAAAAACGAGTGCTGCACCATAGTCCGCTCATGGTGCAATCTAAGAATGTGAAGGGCGCGCTGATTATGATGACCGCAATGGCCGCGGTCACGGTCAGTGATGTCGCCATGAAAGCGATGGCAGGACAAGTGCCTTTGTATCAGATCATGGTGCTGCGCGGCTTGGGCACAATTGTTTTAGTCACGTTGCTTGCCTGGCGCATGGGCGCGCTGAAATTGCGTTTGCCACGTAGGGACTGGCTGACAATGGCCGTGCGTACCACAGCCGACATCGGCGCGGCGTTCTTTTATTTTCAGGCGCTGTTTGAAATGCAACTGGCCAGTGTTACCGCGATTTTGCAGGCGATCCCCCTAACCGTGACGCTAGGTGCGGTTCTGTTTTTCGGTGAGCGTACCGGGATTTTACGAGTTGCCGCGATTTTTGTGGGTTTCATTGGTGTTGTGCTCATCGTCCGCCCAGGGACGGAGGGGTTCAACTTCTTTTCCATTTACGTTCTGATCGCTGTTCTTTGCGTGACGGTGCGGGATTTGGTTACGCGACGATTGTCATCCGAGACACCGTCGCTGATGGTCACCATGGCTACCGCTGTCTTCACGACGATTGCATTCTCCCTAATCAGTTTTAGCGTCGAATGGGTGCCTATAGGCGTAAGAGAAGCAAGCTTGCTTGGCCTTGCAGCACTCAGCATCTTCTGCGGCTACTTTTGCTCAATTGTGGTGATGCGAACGGCCGATGTTAGCTTCGTTGCGCCGTTTCGATACACCAATCTGATTTGGGCACTGATCCTTGGCTGGCTGGTCTTTGGGGAGTTGCCAGATGCGATCACTATGCTCGGCGCGCTCATTGTCGTCGGTAGTGGGCTCTTCATGCTGTATCGTGAAGCAAGGCAGGCGCGGATGATGCAAGCAGCCAAAACACATCCGGAATTGCCACCATATCAGCAGCGCGGGTAGGCGCGAAGACTTTACAGGACATTGATTTGCGCAAACAGTTCAAAAGACACTTGAGAACCAGCGAGGGCCCGACGATGACCACAACTGATCTGACTTTGGATGAGATATACAAGTTGGCCCATGACGTCATGGTCGCAAATGGGTGTGATGAACACAACGCCTGCGCTCTTGCTGACATCATGACGCGGGCAGAACGTGACGGGTCTCATTCGCACGGTCTTTTTCGGGCGCCAGGCTATGTGAAGGCTTTGCGCAGCGGAAAGGTGGATGGCAAAGCCGATCCAGTCGTTAGCCGTAAGTCTGCCGCGGTGGTGCATGTCGATGGGGGCGGTTGCTTTGCACCGTTGGCCCAGGCCAAAGGTTTACCTGTTTTGGCGGAAGTGGCCGAAGAGACGGGTGCGGCGGTTCTGTCGCTTACCAACATTCACCACTTTGCGGCGCTATGGCCGGAAACGGAGTATCTCGCGGATCGGGGTTTCGTTGGTTTGGCGTGTACCGCTTATATGCCCGCTGTTGCACCTGCTGGTTCCACGCAGAAGCTGTTTGGCACCAACCCGATCTCCTTTGCTTGGCCAAGACCGGGCAAGAC
>JBCDDS010000151.1:0-8337 GCA_039180185.1 Pseudomonadota bacterium
CGGCAGCGCACCGGGGCGGATGGCAACGACATCACTTTGCGCCTGCCGGTTGGCACCGAAGTACTTGACGAGGACCAAGAGACGTTGCTTGCCGATCTCACAGAGGTTGGTGAGCGCGTGCGGCTGGCACAAGGTGGCAATGGTGGTTGGGGAAATCTGCGATTTAAAACCTCGACCAATCAGGCACCACGTCGGTCCAATCCGGGGCAGGAGGGGGTAGAGCGGACGATCTGGCTCCGGTTGAAACTCATCGCTGATGTAGGTCTTCTGGGCCTTCCCAATGCGGGTAAGTCGACCTTTCTGGCCGCTACGTCGAATGCTCGGCCTAAAGTGGCGGATTACCCTTTCACCACACTGCACCCCAACCTTGGCGTCGTTGGAGTAGATGAACGCGAATTCGTTGTGGCCGATATTCCAGGCCTAATAGATGGTGCGTCCGAGGGCAAAGGTCTGGGCGACCTGTTTCTTGGTCATGTAGAGCGCTGTTCTGTTTTGTTGCATCTGGTAGATGGCACGTCGGGCGATCCTGTGGCGGATTATCAAACCATCATGAATGAGCTGGAGGTCTATGGTGCTGGGCTGTCTGACAAACCTCGCATCACCGTGCTCAACAAAATAGATGCGCTGGATAGCGAAGAGCGAGCGTTTATCAAGGAAGAGCTTGAGGCGGTTGTCGAGGGACCAGTTATGTTGATGTCTGGTGTCTCTCGCGAGGGTGTGACGGATGTACTACGCGCGATGCAGGCGCAGATCGACGAAAATCGAACGCGGGCGCAGATCTCTGTCGAGGAGGAGCGTCCATGGCAGCCGTAAGCGATGCCAAACGTCTGGTGATCAAAATTGGCTCCGCCTTGCTTGTCGATGGTCACAGCGGAGCTTTGCGCGCCGACTGGTTACAGGCGCTCGCAGATGACGTGGCGTGGCTGCGCTCTGTTGGTACAGACGTTATCTTGGTGTCGTCGGGATCTATAGCGCTTGGACGATCGGCGCTGGATCTGGCTCAGGGGGCGCTCAGTTTGGAGCAAAGTCAGGCCGCAGCAGCAGTGGGCCAGATTCAATTGGCCACGGCCTATACCGAAGCGTTGGCCAAGCACGACCTGAAGGCGGCACAGGTGCTTGTGACCCTAGAGGACAGCACAGATCGGCGGCGTTATCTCAATTCACGCGCCACGTTGGAACAGCTTTTAAGTCTTGGTGTGGTCCCGATCGTAAATGAGAATGACACCGTGGCCACCGACGAAATCCGTTATGGTGACAATGACCGGTTGGCCGCGCAGGTGGCGGTTACGGCGGGGGCAGACCAGCTCATTCTGCTCTCGGATGTAGACGGGTTTTACTCGGCCAATCCGCAGAACGACCCAACGGCGCGCCGGATCGAGATGATCGAAGAGATCACGCCGGAGATTGAAGCGATGGCCGGGGATGCCGGATCAGGCCTTTCAAAGGGCGGGATGAAAACCAAATTGACCGCTGCGCGCACAGCGACATCGGCGGGTTGTGATATGGCGATCACGGAGGGAACGGTTCTGAACCCCGTGCGGGCTCTGCAAAACGGTGCACCGGCGACCTGGTTCAAAGCGCAGGGCGATCCGCAGCAGAAGCGTAAGCAATGGATTGCAGCGATGAAGCCCAAAGGCCAGGTTGTCCTGGATGCAGGGGCGGTGAACGCAATCCGAAAGGGCAGCAGCCTTTTGGTTGCCGGTGTGAGCTCAGTAAGCGGGTCGTTTGAACGCGGCGACGCGGTTGCGGTGGTTGATCCAGAGGGCAACGCGCTTGGTCAGGGACTGACCCGGTACGATGTCAATGATGCGTCTAAAATCCTTGGTTTGCGTTCCGGTGAGATTGAACCTGTTTTGGGGTATCCCCCACGCGGCCCACTCATCCACCGCGATGATATGGCGTTCTAGTGGCTCCTGGTGTTAACTGACAGCAAGTAAGACGAGTGACGTGATGAAAGATCTCGAAAATATTCCCGCCGTGATGGCTGAGCTTGGCTCTCGCGCGCAACAGGCGGCGGCCGCGCTCGCCGTTGCCAGCGCTGACTCAAAGGCGAAAGCGCTGAATTCAGCGGCGGACGCAGTGTGGGCCCGGCGCGAGGAAATCATCGCAGCCAACGCTTTAGATTTGGAGTTCGGTCGAAACAAGGGTCTGTCGGACGCAATGATGGACCGGCTTATGCTGGATGAAGCGCGTATTCAGGGTGTTTGCGATGGCCTGCGTGCGGTCGCTGCCCAAGACGATCCCGTGGGCGAGGTGATTGCCGAATGGGACCGGCCATCTGGATTGCATATCAAACGTGTGCGTACGCCTTTGGGTGTAATCGGTGTGATCTATGAAAGCCGTCCGAATGTGACAGCTGATGCAGGCGCGCTTTGCTTGAAATCCGGCAATGCAGTTATTTTGCGCGGCGGATCGGAGAGTTTTCACTCGTCTGGTGCAATCCATGCCGGCCTGGTCGATGGTTTGCGTGCGGCAGGTCTGCCAGAAGACGCCGTACAGCTGGTGCCCACCCGCGACAGAGCTGCAGTGAGTGAGATGCTCACAATGACCGGCGTAATCGACGTGATCGTGCCGCGCGGCGGAAAAGGCCTCGTCGGTCTCGTGCAAAGCGAGGCGCGAGTGCCGGTTTTTGCGCATCTGGAAGGCATCGTGCATATCTATATCGACAAGGAAGCTGATGCAGAAAAGGCGAAGCGTGTGGTGCTAAATGCCAAGACACGGCGCACCGGAATTTGTGGCGCAGCGGAGTGTCTGTTAATCCACCGCGATGTTATGGACGGGCTCGGCGCGGATTTGATTGCCATGCTGATAGAGGCCGGGGTCGAAGTGCGTGGCGATGACGCGGTGCAGAAGGTTGATGGTACGGTTGCCGCGACTAGGGACGACTGGGGATTCGAGTTTCTTTCTATGACCATTGCTGCGCGTTGTGTCGACAACGCTGATGATGCGATTGCGCATATTTCGCAGTACGGATCGCAACATACAGATGCCATTGTAACTGAGGACGATGCTGCTGCTGAGGCGTTCTTTGCCAAGCTCGACAGTGCGATCCTGATGCGCAATGCCTCAACGCAATTCGCCGACGGGGGTGAGTTTGGTATGGGGGCGGAAATCGGTATTGCGACAGGCAAGATGCATGCGCGAGGCCCGGTCGGCGCCGCTCAACTGACCAGCTTTAAGTATCTTGTTGAAGGGGATGGCACGGTCAGGCCGTAATGCTGATTGTCACGTCCTGTTCGTCTTTTTCGACCTGAAGTGTCATGTTCAACGATCGCGCCAACTCAGGTAGCATAGCGAACTGAATCCCGGCTGGTGCGGGCATGTCATCGATTGTCTCTTCGCCCAGAAGCACCCAAAGCGTTTGGTCTATGTTGACTCGCGTACCTGCAGCTCTGATACGCCAGCCGTTTTCCAATTGCACAACAGATAATTTGCCGCCGTAGGGCACCGACTGTTCAACACACATCACAGCAAGCAGAACAGCCTGAACCTGGAGGCGCGGAAACTCACCTGTGGGAAAAGGATCAACTGAGATTTTACTGTCCGTATAGACACCTCGAAGAACTTGATCGATCTCCGTCGACTTTATCTTCTGAGACTCGTTGGCGAGACCAAAAACGATGCGAAACAAACGCACGCGCGCGTTTGCATTCGCAACGCTTGCAACAATCAAGGCAAGCTCATCGGAAGAAACCTGGTCGGAAAGCGACATAAGCTCCAACCCGTTACTGATTGCTCCAATAGGGCTGATAAGGTCATGGCATATTCGGGACCCGACCAGTGCCGCGAGCGCTTTACTCTTGTTTTGCACTTTGAATTCCTTGTGAGCAGTCTCAAAGATTTTCGCCTTGCGGCAATAAGCATGAGCTTGGTTATCAAAAGGTTAACACCCGCTTTGGTTGCAAATCTAGAATATTATGCACGCGTATTGTCGCCAATATGTGCGCTGCAGCGAAACATCTAGCCATGCTTGCGCAAGCTGTTGAAAAGGCATTACAACCGCCGTAAAATACTATCTTGGAGCCTCGATGCCCTCGGAGAAGTCGCATTACCACGTCCGTCTGGCAGAGACAGAGGCAGATTTGCGCGCGGCGCAACGGCTTCGCTATGAAGTTTTCGTGGCTGAGCTTGGTGGAGACGGGCCTGAGGTCGATCATGAAAATCGGTTAGAACGCGATGAGCTCGATGGCGCTTATGATCATTTGATTTTGTCTGATGACTCAGTCGGCGGTGCAATTGTTGGGGTCTATCGCATAATGCGCGATGATCAGGTGCACCGCGCTGGCAGGTATTATTCCGCCAGTGAGTATGACTTGGGGCCTATCCTGTCCTCTGGGCGCTCAGTTATGGAGCTAGGCCGCTCTTGCGTCGCGAAGGATCACCGTGGTGGGCTCGCAATGTTTCATCTTTGGAAAGGCTTAGCGCAATACATTGATGCGCACGGGATTGAGGTTCTTTTTGGAGTGGCGAGCTTTCACGGAACAGATATTGACGCGCTTGCCCAACCTTTATCTTTGTTGCATCATCGACATCTTGCGCCCGAAGCACTGCGCGTGCGTGCGCTGGCTGAGCATTACCAACCTATGAACCTTATGCCGGAAGATATCATCGATCGAAGAGCGGCCATGCGCGAAGTGCCTGCTTTGATCAAAGCTTATTTACGCCTTGGCGGATGTGTCGGCGACGGCGCCTATATCGATCATGCGTTCAATACGATTGACGTGTGCCTGGTGATGGACACGGCGGTTTTAAGCGAACGTCACCGTATGATCTATTCAAAGGGGGAAGTGGTGTGACACCGACTTGGCATTCTGAAGACATGCCAGATGTACCGCCAATTTCCGTCTTCGGTTGGGTATTGGCCCTGATCCGCTTCGTTTTGATTGTTTTTTCGTTTTGCATCGGAGTGCTCGCGACCCTTTTGCTGCGCCTCGCGGAACGTCCAATTTTCGGTCTTCGACGCCCTCTGACGTCGCCAATCACGCAGCTTACCTTTCGTGCTACGCTGGCGATTATCGGATTGAGAATAAAGACCGTGGGCGAGGCGATTACGGGGAACGGGGCGGTCGTATCAAACCATATATCGTGGCTTGATATTCTGGTTCTCAATTCGCCGCAGAAAGTGGTCTTCGTCTCTAAAGCAGAGGTTTCCGGCTGGCCCGGGGTTGGCTTTCTAGCCCGTTTAGTGGGTACAATTTTCATTGAGCGCGATCCGCGTCAGGCAGTTACACAACAGAAAGTTCTGACTGAAGCGCTCGAAAGTGGTCGAAGGCTTTTGTTTTTCCCGGAAGGCACCTCAACAGACGGAAGACAAGTTTTGCCTTTTAAATCAACCCTTTTTGGGCCGTTCTTTGTAACAGACGAATTGAACGTAACCCGCATTCAGCCAATTACGCTCAGCTACACAGCGCCAAATGGCGTCGACCCAAGGTTCTATGGTTGGTGGGGCGATATGGAACTAGGTCCGCATGCTTTGCAAGTGCTCGCGCAGTTGCGCCACGGTCAGGCACTTATTCAGTACCATCCACCGGTCAATGTTGCAGATTTCCCGGATCGCAAAGCGTTGGCGAAGGCGCTGCAAACGAATGTCGAGAATGGTATGGATACCCGTGAAGTTGCGTAGCTTTTCGAATTTTTTGTAGCTGTGACAATAAACCCGTATCAATGCAAATTGCGACGCTTGCCAGAGCACCGTCGCGGCCTTAATTTCGCCTAACCGAATCGGGCAGGCCCCGTGAGCTGTCAAATGTCAGCATAGGCAATGAGAGACCCGAAACAGGTGAGCACAAAGGGCTGCGCATATGAAAGTTGAATTCCTGCACGGAACCGAGACAGGCACGGCAGAAATCGTCTGTGAAGACCTCGAAGAAGCGGTATCTGATCGTGTTGATTCTAAGGTTACAAGCCTTGAGGATATGGATGTTGGCAGTTTTGACGCCGATACGTTCTATGTCGTTGTCTGTTCGACATTTGGCAGTGGTGACCTTCCTTCAACAGCGGAGCCTTTCTTTGATGCGCTCAAGGCAAGCAAGCCCGATCTGAGCCATGTCCGCTTCGCCATGTTTGGTCTTGGTGACAAGACCTTTGGAGAAACCTTCAACCAAGGGTCGGAAAAGCTCTTGGAAGCGATGGTGGAATGCAACGCAAAACTTGTCGGTGAACGTGGCTTGGCCGACGCGGCCTCCGCTGACATGCCAGAAGAAATTGCTGTACCGTGGCTTGAGGGTATTCTGGAGCAGGTCTCAGAACCGCAAGGCTGACGCATTTTCAGATTGGCCTTCTGCGCCTTACGTGACGACAGACTAGGTAAAGTTGTGATCCGATGTTATCGGATCATGAAAGTCATATTGCTTAATGCGAAAGGAAGAACCGATGACGGGTAAGGCAAGCTTTGATTTTACTGGCGCGAATGTCGTTGTTTTTGGCGGCACCAGCGGCATCAACCTCGGTATCGCCGAAGGATTTGCCAGCTCGGGCGCATCGGTCACGGTGATCGGTCGCAATGAAGAAAAAGCTCAAAAGGCAGCAGAGGGCCTTACCAAGCTGACCAAAGGCGACGCAAAGGCGCGTTACGACACTGCCGATGTGCGTGACAAAGAGGCGGTTGAGGCGGTCTATGCCCGCCACGCAGAAGCGGGTGGCAACATTGACGTTCTTGTCTCTGGTGCAGCCGGAAATTTTCCAGCTTTGGCAAATTCGATGAGCCCTAACGGGTTCAAGGCGGTTATTGATATTGATCTGCTTGGCACTTTTAACGTGCTGCGCTCAGGTTATGAGCACCTTAATTTGCCTGGTGCGTCGATTATCAACATCTCAGCACCACAGGCAGAAATCGCGATGGCTCTGCAATCGCATGTCTGTGCGGCGAAAGCCGGCGTTGACATGCTGACGAAGACACTTGCGATTGAGTGGGGCAAAAAGGGCGCGCGCGTGAACTCCGTAATCCCCGGCCCAATCGATGGTACTGAAGGTATGGACCGCCTTGCGCCAACTGAGAAAATCCGCAACGCGGTCGTCGCGTCGGTACCGATGGGGCGTATGGGCACGCCGGATGACGTCGCACAGGCGTGTCTTTTCTTGGCCTCGGATGCGGGTCGCTATGTATCTGGCGCAATTCTTCCTGCAGACGGCGGTTGGCTTGCTGCTGGCGCAAAACTGAATTTCTGAAACGATCCATAATTTCTGCTCTTCCCACCTCCGCTCGCCCGCGCTACGTGAAAGGCAAGCGGAGGGATAGCTATGTCCAAGACAGGTATCATGATTTGCGGCCATGGCAGCCGCGCGAAATCAGCTGAAGAAGAGTTTGCTCTACTAGCCAAAGGACTGCGCAAACGATTTCCGGATGTGCCGGTGGAATATGGGTTTCTTGAGTACTCGGCGCCCAATATTCACATGGGGCTTAACGCTCTGCGCGATGCCGGTGTGGAAGAGATCGTGGCCGTGCCGGGCATGCTTTTTGCCGCAACCCATGCCAAGAACGACATCCCCTCTGTGCTGACCACCTATGGTGAGAAGAACCCGGGACTGGAGGTGCATTACGGACGAGAGCTTGGCCTGCATCCACAGATGATCGCCGCCTTTGAGGCGCGTATTCTGGAGGCGATGGGGATGGATCATGTCCATGACGGCGACCTTTATGACACCATGCTGGTGGTCGTCGGGCGCGGTACGTCCGATACACTGGCCAATGCAGAGGCCGCGCGGCTCACCCGGATCGTCACGGAGAACCTCGGCTTTGGCTGGTCCGAGACGGTCTATTCCGGCGTGACTTATCCTTCTGTTGGCCGGGGTTTGGAAATGGCGTTGAAGCTTGGCTATAAGAAGATCGTGGTCGCGCCGTACTTCCTGTTTTCGGGACGTCTTATTGATCGCATTTACGCCTATGTGGATCGGATCGCTGAAACGGCGCCGGATGTGCATTTTTTCAAGGCGCATTATCTTGCCGATCAAGATCATGTAATCGATACGTTTGTGGCCCGCATCGAAGAGGCGCGGGCGGGGACCATTGTCGATACGCAGGACCTGATGGCGTCTTTCAAAGAGCGTCTGGCGAAGGGTGAGGTCGATGTGCATCACCATCACGCAGAGTTCCGCGATCCACTGGATGATGAGGCCGGAGGCGCGCACGATCACGATCATGATCACGACCATGGCCACGGTCATGATCACAGCCATGACCATGGGCATCACCACCACCACGGGCATAGCCATGGTGTTTATCGTCACATCGGCCACCCCAACGGACCACGCACGATGATCGATCAGGGCGTTTGCTGTTGCTTTATGAGCCAGTTCCCGCAGGAAGTGGTCGATGAGGAGCGCGCGCTTCGGGCGGAG
>JBCDDS010000152.1:0-8212 GCA_039180185.1 Pseudomonadota bacterium
AGCGGAGCAAGATATCTTACACAGGTGGGTTTTCAATGATGCTGAGAACCTCGCATTCGAAAGCGACAACCCTTTCATTATGGCGCCGGATCCACGTCAGTCGAACACCATGCGCACGGTTCATCCTTGGCTTTCTGAGGATGGAAACCTTTACGCGCATGTGCACTTTGGAGCGATGTACCGTTTCGATGCATGCAGCGACGTTGATTGGGTCAATGCGGAGTTCATGTACCACCACAGTTTAGAGCGTGATGCTGACGGAAACTTCTGGAGCGTTGGGACAACAACTACAGAAGCAGTCGAATATGGATTTGACGATCGTTTCCAAGACAATCACGTCATCCAACTGAACCCAGAAGGCGAAGTTATCTACAATCGATCTGTTCTTGAGATTGTTATCGAGACCGGACTTTTTAATCTGACGTATGACTATGATGTCTATCAGACTGATCTGATCCACCTAAATGACATACAGCCCGTCTTCGAAGACAGCGAAATCGCAAAGCGCGGTGACGTATACCTCAGCCTCGGACATTTAAATATGGCGATGCTTTTTCGACCCGCAACGGATAAGGTGGTCTGGTGGAGCCAAAGCTACATGAAACACCAACACGATATTGACATTATAGGCCCAGACACAATTCAGATTTTTGACAATCGACGCCGCACTGGCCCTGATCGTAACGCGATCACTCTTGGTCCAAATGAGATGCTGCGTTTCGAGTTACCTGACACCAACGCAAAGCGGTTTTTTTTGGACCCTATGAAAGCGTTGGATGTGCGGACCAAGAGCCAAGGCCTTGCTGACACAATTCCAGGTAGCGGAATTGTTATGGAAGATACCAACTCGGGAAGACTGGTCAAATTTGATGAGGCTGGTGAAGCGGAATGGACCTATCTCAATCGATCAGAAGACGGTCGTGTTTGGACTTTGAATTGGTCACGCTATTTACCTGAACAAGCGGCGGTTGCAGCGTTAGAACAGTTAGGGAAAGTATCATGCCAAGACTAAAGACTGGACTAAGTGCTGCGATCTTGGCGATTGTTTTGAGCGGCACGCCAGCATTCGCTTACATCGGTCCTGGCATGGGCGCGGGTACGATAGCTGTCGTGCTCGGCGTCTTAGGCAGTATATTTCTCGCAATTTTCGCGATCCTGTATTATCCGGTCAAACGGATGATCAAAGGAAAGAAGAGCAACCGCAAACAAGAAACGGAAACGACGGGTGAGTAATGTTTGCGTGGGTTCTATTAGTGGTCGCGACATGTGCAGCCGTGGAGGTGGCCATTCGACTGCCGTTGTTGGCGACAGTTCAGCGTATAGTTCGACATAGCAAACGTTCAGCGATCATCATTAGGGCAAAAGCGATTTCCGATCACTGGAAGGAAAAGTCGCTCCAACTGCATGCCTTACGAATTTTCAAATATTCTCTGTTGCTGTTCGCATTCATCGTGATGATTGTTGCTCCTTTCTTCTTACTCAATGTTTTGAGCAGTGCGGCGAACATCAAACTTTCGGACCAACTTTTGACGCTTGTTGGAACGCTTGCTTCGGTCAGCGTGGCTTTCGCTTACATTACTCTTAGAAGGCGCTTTTTGGGTGAGTGATTACACGCCAACGCAGCGCATACTGCATAAGCTAGCTCTTTCAAGCACAACAATTTGCGAAGCGCAGTTCGACATCGAATGTGCTCTCGAAAAACCTATCGCGACTTCAGAGGGTCAACATGTTTTTGTAGCCGGCTTAGCTCGCGCCGGGACGACAATACTGATTAGATCTATGTACAAGAGTGGTGTTTTTGGAACTCTCACTTATAGAGATATGCCATTTGTTATGGCACCGAACCTTTGGGCGAAACTTCACAAGCGGTCGACGCGAAAAATAAAAGCAAAGATGCGCGCGCATGAAGACGGCATATTGGTCGATGCGGATAGTCCAGAAGCCTTTGAAGAAGTGTTTTGGCGCGTTCACCTGCACCAGGATTACTTGAATGATGCCTCCGTCGGATTGCGCCCACACGATGTTCCACCAGACGTAGTCGAGAGTTTCCGAAAATACGTCTCACTGGTTCTCAAGAAAAGCAAATCAACGCGCTACCTTTCAAAGAACAACAATAATATCTTAAGGTTAAAAGGTATTCTTGATGCTTTTCCTGAAGCGCAAATTCTTGTGCCCTTTCGTAATCCTGACCACCACGCGCATTCACTCCTGAGACAGCATGAGCGGTTCCTATCAAACAAAGACGCATTTACTCAAAGGTATATGGGCTGGCTGGGGCATTATGAATTCGGTCCAGGTCATCGGCACTTTGCGTTTCCAGAAGTTTCGCTGACTGACCTTGAACCAGATGACCGCGAATACTGGCTGGCGCAATGGACCGGTGTTTACCAACATCTTTTGGAAAACTATGGAAATGAAAACCGCGTGCGATTTGTTTGCTACGAGGACCTGTGCGCAAAACCGCGCGCTTGGAAAGCGCTGACAAATTGGTTGGATATGCCGTTGAACAGTTCCTCAGAATTTCTAGAAAAGCCTTCAGATACCACCGATCTTGCATCAACAGAAGCAAGTGATCTGTATTATCGAATGCGCGAATTGCATCCAGATCGACATTGAAATCGCACCAGCCTTTTCTTGCAAGCCTGGCTGTGATCAGTGGGATGTAAATTCTTGCGACTGCAAGGGAGACTATGCTGTCTGATCGCAATAAAGAGAGGGATGGCTACAGGTA
Source organism: Pseudomonadota bacterium (assembly GCA_039180185.1). Taxonomy (GTDB): domain Bacteria; phylum Pseudomonadota; class Alphaproteobacteria; order Rhodobacterales; family Rhodobacteraceae; genus Roseovarius. The sequence goes on from JBCDDS010000152.1 coordinate 2,732, forward strand.
CCGCAAAGAGTATTGCCAAATTTGAAAGCAAAAGACTTTTCTGTGGCATCAGGTGCCAACGCTATTGCAGACCTACAGATCCTCCCCCTGCGCTTCAGCACGAGATTTTCCAGACACATCCATCGCCAAAGTCGCCGCCATGAAAGGATCAAGATCGCCGTCAAGCACGCCTTTGGTGTCCGACGTCTCATGACCCGTACGCAGGTCTTTGACCATCTGATAGGGCTGCAGCACGTAAGAGCGGATCTGGTTGCCCCAGCCCGCATCGCCCTTGGCCTCATGGGCCGCGCTGATCTCTGCATTCCGCTTGTCGAGCTCCAGCTGATAGAGCCGTGATTTCAGCGCTTTCATTGCAATATCGCGGTTTTGGTGTTGCGATTTCTCAGAGCTGGTCACAACGATACCCGTCGGATGGTGGGTTATACGCACCGCAGAGTCCGTCTTGTTCACGTGCTGACCGCCCGCACCCGAACTGCGATAGGTATCCAACCGTATGTCGCTTGGGTTCACCTCAATCTCGATATTGTCGTCCACCACGGGGTAGACCCAGACAGACGAAAATGAGGTGTGCCGCTTGGCTGCGGAATCAAACGGCGAAATACGCACCAGCCGGTGCACACCAGATTCCGATTTCAGCCAGCCATAGGCATTGTGACCTGAAATTTTATAAGCGGCCGATTTGATTCCCGCCTCATCGCCCGCCTGCTCGGATTGCAACTCAACGGTGTAGCCGTGCTGTTCCGCCCAACGCACATACATCCGCGCCAGCATCGAGGCCCAATCGCAGCTTTCTGTGCCCCCTGCCCCGGAATTGATCTCAAGGAAGGTGTCATTGGCATCGGCCTCGCCGTTGAGCAGCGCCTCAAGCTCCTTCGCGGCTGCTTTCTTGGCCAGCACCTTGATCGCGGCTTCAGCCTCGGCCACAACCTCTTCATCCTCCTCCATCTCACCAAGCTCGATGAGACCGGCGTTATCCTCCAGATCCGCCTTGATGCCGTCATGGGTTGAGATCGCATCGACGAGCGACTGGCGTTCCCGCATCAGCTTCTGCGCCTTGGTCGGGTCATCCCACAGGTTAGGGTCCTCCACCCGCGCGTTGAATTCCTCCAACCGGTGCTGCGCCGTCTCCCAGCCCATCCGCTGGCGCAAAAGCTCCAGCGAGTTCTCAATCTCGGCAACGATGGTCTGTATTTCGGCGCGCATAATCTGTTCCGGTCTGCTCAGATGCGGGTGATAGCAAGCCGGGTTGTGGGGGGCAAGGCGCGCAACCTACTCGTTCAAGATTTGCTACCGCCCTAGCCGCTCTTTCACATCCGCCGCGAAATCCTCATACGGCCGGATCGATTTGACGTCGACCTGCACGTGGTTGCCCATTTTCTGCATGATCGGTAGGTCAAACAGAATCTGGTCGAGCATGCCGGGGCTTTCGACATCGACGATCGCCAGCACTTTACGCTCGCCTACGATCTTCCAAAGATCCACGACCACCCCGGCCTCTTTGGCGCCCAACGCCGCGCCCGCCTCTTCGGCCCAAATCTCAAAGAGCCCCTGTTGCCCCATGGCTTCAGAGTATTCGACGGTAAAATCCAATCTGTAGAGCATAATAATCCTCACCTGAGTTTGTGCGCGGCAGCGCCTTTGCGACTCAGATTAGGACATAGAAAGAACTCTGGGTGTTATCGGGATACTACAGAGCGAAGGTTATTGCTCAACCGGGGCTGGCGGGTTGAGAACAGCCGATATCGGGGCCAAGGCAACGCGTTCCGCGCGGTCTTCCAAACCCCAGACAATCAACGCATTGATCGTCTCTTTCCGCATCCGGCCGACAACGATCACGCCTTCCTCTTGTTGACCGGCCTTGAACACCGCTTGGTCAAGCGCGCGGCGCATCATGCTTTCGGTTTCATTCGCACCGTCGAAGTCGCGGAACACAACGCCCGACGGCACGCCTTCGCGCGCAATGATTTTCTGCAGAGTGTTCAAACCGCTGCCAAACAGCACGAGCCCATGCCCGCTATCAAGCAGGATCGGGGCGAGTTGCTCCCCCGCTTTTCTGTTTTGCTGCAGCCCCGTGTCGATGCCCTCCATTACGGCAACCGCTCCAGGCACGGCCTCAAGGTAGATGCCCATTGTGACTTCAGCGTCAGTCGGCTGTGCGTTCTGAGGCAAATCCGCCATAGCCAGGACTTCTGTGCCAGCGTTTCGGTACGCTGCCGCGCGGTCCGCCGCACCGGAGTTTGCCGCGTTAACCGCCACGCTGACGGGATACGGAAAATCGGCGAGAACGTCCGGGCTGACATTGGCATTTGCCTCGTCAATCAACACAATTGACAAAAGCGGCTTGGCGTCAGGGTTTTCGAACTCAAGTGCGAACCGCTCAATCGGTGGCCGCCCATCGTCGATCTCAATGCTGGTTTCTGTCTCCAAGGATACCGTCTCAGGAACTTCTTCTGGTTCCGCACCAACTGAGGGCAACCGGCCAGTTACGATGCCATCAGCAATATTGCCAACTACACCAGACAGCGTTTCTGGCTCGCTAGACGGCTGTAGTTGTGCCACTTCGGTGTTTTGCTCTTCGGCTTCCGGTTGAGGTTCTGCTTCCGCAACGTCTGGTTCGTCTTGTGTGTCGGTTTGTGCCTGATCAGGCTCCACGACGTTCGATTCCGTCACCGCAGTCTCTGTTGTCGCCGCGTCGGCTTCTGCACGTTCTAATTCAGATGTCTCTGGTTGAGGCGGCGCGGCGGGTGCCGTGGCAACACTCAAACCCTCTTCTCCTGCTGGGGCCGATGGAGCTTGCGCTTGCGTCGCGATCTGCACCTCTTGATCCCCGGCGGTGCCACCAAGACCCGAGACATCAGTTTCGACCTGCGGCGCGGTAATTGGATCAACGCTAACTCCAGCATCTCCAGCTTGGGGCGTCGTATCCAGCGCTTGATCTATCGGATCTACCGAGGTTTCGGGCGAAGGTGCTTCGACCTGCGCCACATTGGCAGCTTCCTGAGTGTCATCTGTTTGTGGCAGTGTCGCGGGCTCTTCCGTTTTGAAAATGTCAAAGCCCGATCCGGCTGGCGCCTCTACCACTTCAGCCTTTGGCGCTCCGGAACCCGGCGCCTCGCTGCCCAGAGATATCGCACTCAGCAAAATCGCTGACAGCGCCGTTCCGGACATAAAACCAGAAAAAACGCCTCGCATATCTGCCATTGCCTCCATTATTTGCGTGCGAGCGCAACGCCGCACATGTTTTTTCCCTTTTTGCGCCTCTTGACGCTGCCTTGCAAGCCTGAGCAAGTATATCTCGATTGATTAATCAAGCGTAAGCCCGGATTACCACAGAACGAAATGAGCGAAATGCTGCTTTTGATCGATAACTATGACAGCTTCACCTACAACCTCGTGCACTACGTGGGCGAACTGGGGGCCGAAGTTGTCGTGCGCCGTAATGATGCGATTGATGTGCAGGAAGCGATGGGTATGAATCCGGCCGGAATTTTGCTCTCCCCCGGGCCCTGCGATCCTGATCGCGCCGGTATTTGCCTTGCCCTGACAGAGGCCGCCGCCGAAACCGGCACGCCGCTTTTTGGCGTTTGTCTGGGACATCAGGCGATCGGTCAGGTTTTCGGCGGCAAAGTGGTGCGCCATGACGAAATAGTACACGGCAAAATGGGCGTGATGCATCACAAAGCAAAAGGCGTCTTTGCTGGCCTCCCTTCTCCGTTTGAGGCCACGCGTTATCACTCCTTGGTGGTTGACCGTCAGAGCTGCCCTGATGTGCTCGAAATCACTGCGGAGTTGGACGACGGTACCATTATGGGATTACAACATAAGACGCTGCCCATCCATGGCGTGCAGTTTCATCCAGAATCCATCGCCTCCGAGCACGGGCACCAGCTTTTGCAGAATTTCCTTAATGAAATGAAAGTGCCCGCATGAGCACCGACCTTAAACCTTTGATCGGTGCCGCCGCTGATCGTCCTTTGACGCGCGAGGAAGCCGAGCAGGCCTTTACTGCTTTGTTTGAGGGAGAGGCCTCACCAGCGCAAATGGGCGGGTTTTTGATGGCGCTGCGTACGCGGGGTGAGACGGTAGCGGAGTACGCTGCTGCGGCCGCCGTGATGCGTGCCAAATGCAACAAGGTGCGCGCGCCTAAAGGGGCCATCGATATCGTCGGCACCGGGGGCGATGGCAAGGGTACGCTCAACATATCCACTGCCACTGCATTTGTGGTTGCAGGCTGCGGTGTGCCGGTTGCCAAGCACGGAAACAAAAATCTCAGCTCAAAATCTGGCGCCGCCGATGCGCTGACCCAGATGGGCGTGAACGTGATGGTCGAACCACCTGTTGTGGAGCGTGCGCTGGAGGCCGCAGGGATCGCTTTCATGATGGCCCCGATGCATCACCCTGCCATGGCGCATGTTGGCCCGGTGCGCGTGGAACTCGGCACGCGGACGATCTTCAACATTCTCGGCCCACTAACCAATCCTGCAGGCGCCAAACGCCAGCTCACCGGCGCGTTTAGCCGCGATTTGATCCGTCCGATGGCCGAAACGCTGGGCGCTTTGGGCTCGGAAAGGGCCTGGTTGGTACATGGCAGCGACGGCACAGACGAACTCACCATTTGCGGACCAAGCTGGGTTGCCGCGCTGGAAGATGATGGCTCCGTGCAGGACAAAGAAGTGCACCCTGAAGAGGCCGGTCTGCAGACCCATCCGTTCGAAGCCATCCTAGGTGGTACGCCAGAAGAAAACGGCAAGGCGTTCAAAGCGCTTCTTGATGGTGAAAAAGGCGCTTATCGCGATGCCGTTTTACTCAACGCAAGTGCGGCGTTGTTGGTGGCCGGGAAAACCGATGATCTGCGCGCAGGTGTGGCAATGGCCGAGGAAAGCATCGATAGCGGTGCGGCGCGTAAATGCATCGAAACGCTGGCCAAAATCACATCGGAGGCCGCATGAGCACGCCGTCGGTTCTGGAGAAAATCAAGGCCTATAAGCTGGAAGAAATCGCAGCTGCCAAAGCTGCAAAACCGCTCGAGGCCCTGGAAGAAGAAGTTTCGGCCGCTCCGGCGGTTAGACCGTTTGCTGAAGCATTGCAACAAGCCGCTAAAACCGGCTACGGGCTGATTGCAGAAATCAAAAAAGCCAGCCCATCCAAGGGTTTAATCCGAGAGGACTTTGATCCGCCCGCGCTGGCTCGTGCCTATGCAGATGGCGGCGCGACATGTCTTTCCGTGCTCACCGACGCGCCCAGCTTTCAAGGGGCGCCTGTGTTTCTAGTCGATGCACGCGCGGCCTGTGATCTTCCAGTGCTACGCAAGGACTTCATGTATGACCTCTATCAGGTGACAGAGGCACGCGCTTGGGGGGCCGATTGCATCCTTATCATCATGGCATCGGTCAGCGATGCGCAGGCAGCCGAGCTTGAAGACGCCGCAAGCGCGCTTGGCATGGACAGCTTGATCGAGGTGCATGATGCCGAAGAGCTGGA
>JBCDDS010000153.1:0-8197 GCA_039180185.1 Pseudomonadota bacterium
CGCCGGTGCTAACCCCAGAGCTTCATGAATTGATTTTACAAAACCGAGGAGCTGGTAGTTGCCCGCCACGTCGTTCATAGCTGGATAAGCATCCTCGAAACTGATTTGTGAAGATGTGTTCGGTAAGCTGTCTGCAACGATCTGCGACATTTGTTGTTTCGCGCGCTCATACTGCTCGTCGGACATGAACCGGATGGCGCCAAATGCACGCCCCTCGTCGGTTACGACATTGGATTTGCCCTGAACCCGTAAATCCCATTTCATGTCTGCATCTGATAGGATCGAAGAGCCTGAAATGAGGATTCCGGGATTGAAGGTCAGCCCAGATGGGCCACGTACTTCTTTATAGAACCGGCTCAGAACCCTCGCCATTTCGAAGCTTGCACCGGCCCCAACCTGATCGCCAAATATCCTAGACGAATGGGCCTGAACCCCACTGACATGAAGCGACCAACCAGAAATGCCGCGCCGGCCAACAACGATTTCCGATGCCGCGCCATCCTCAAATCCCAGCGCATAATCAGTCGTCTTGCTGAGCTCTCGAAGCTTATGCCTGGATTGTGAGATAGGCTGTCCAATATCTTCCTCATCGCCCGCAAGGAAGATTGTGATACGACCCTTTTTGAGCGCATCGGCCTTCACGAGAGCTTCGAGCGAATAAATAATGGTCGTGATACCGCCCTTCATATCGACGATACCAGGCCCGCGTATTCCATCATCGGTCCGCTCCGCCCTTTGAAATTCACTTTCAGGCGAGAAAACAGTGTCTATGTGGCCAATCAATAGGATGTTCGGTCCATCGCCAAAGCTACGCGTGGCCAAGAGGTGGCCGGCTCTTCCCATCTCGGGCGGCATATCAACCCACTCGGTTGTGAACCCAATATCCTCAAGTCTTTGCGCATACATTGCGCCAACGCGTCTGACGCCCTCAATATTGTGGGTGCCAGAGTTGATGTTTACGGTTTCGATAAGGAAATTCAGTTGATCTTCTTGAGACGATTCAATCGCCTCCATCACGGGAGGGGACGCGAGTGCAGACGGCGACGTACTCCAAGCGCAGCAAACCGCACCAATCGCGAGACAGGTTTTTGATATTTTCATTATCATAAGCTCCGAGAATTTCACGCTAATAAGCTTGCCGCTTCTTCGCTCAGCGCAGCGCTTGAAAGTCTTATAATTTCAGCACCATCTGCGCTGTTTGACAGACTTGGGTCCGACCCGACCCGCCCATCTGGAAATTTTCGGCGATAGTCTTTCGCATCTCGAAACGGTTCGAAGGGCGGCGCTATTTTTGGCTCTAGATTCTGATCTGTTGAGAGATGAGGATAGGCCGCGCGCGTGACAGAGATCTCTGATGCTGTCGCATGCATTCCGTCACCTACGGGATAGGCTTGTGAACAAAACTGTTTAACCGAGCGGTAGTCCCACCAGTTCCGGATTAGACAGACCGCTTGATCGTCTTTTTTGGGATCGCACTCTATGCTCTGAGTGAAGTCGGATGCGCCGGCATGCAAGGTATCGATATTGCCTCCGTGTCCATTGAACCAAATGAAATGACGAAATCCATGCCGATACAAACTCCCCATCCAGTCGGCCATGGCGGCTCGCATCGTTGAAGCACGCAAGGTGATCGTGCCGGGAAAGGCCATATGATGCTCTGCAATACCGACGCTGAAAGTCGGTGCGACGAGGATGTCATCAGATGCCGCGTGCGCCGCAATCTGCTCAGGGCAAATTGCATCGGTGCCTAAGAGTCCGGTGGGCCCGTGTTGTTCAATCGATCCAACAGGGATAATAATCAATGTGGAGCGCTTTAGATACGCTTCGATCGCTGGCCAGGTAGAGTGTTTGAGGTGCATAATTTACTCCTCCATTTCTTTACTGATCGCACGATGGAGCCAGCACGCTTGACAAAAACGGTTCCGGGCTGCGCATTTCAGATCGCGGCCAAAGTGTTTAAAGGGCGACGCAAAATGCTAAGCCAGTGTATCCTGGTCTCCTTAGATGAAGGGCTTAAAAATGCTCGTCGGGGTACGCTATGAAGATGTATGTAACCGGACTGATTTCAGCGATGCTGGCATTATCTGGATGTGCGGGATCCGATGCCCTCAAAACGGATGTCGCGAATGCGCCTGCTTATGATTGGGTTATTGACCGTGATGAGTGGGGCATACCGACCGGAAAAGGCGAGACAGATGCTGATGCAGCTTATGCGCTCGCCATCGCACATGCCGAAGATGACTTTGAGTCGATCCAGGGTGTTTACTTCGCGGCCAATGGCAAAGCGGGGCTGTTGAATGGCCGCGAGGGAGCCGGATCAGATTTCCTATATCATTTGTTCGAAGTCCAAACACGTGTCGACACGTATTACGAACAGGCGCTGTCCGCAGACGTGAAAGCTCTTCTGGAGGCATATGCGGACGGTTTGAATGCCTACGCAATGCAGCATCCCAAAGAAGTTGAGAAAGGCATTTGGCCTCTCTCGGGGAAGGATGTTGCCCAGACTTACCTTCTGTTTTCTCCGCTATTTTATGGGGTTGACAGTGCGGTGGGTGGACTGGCGGCCGGCACCCTAGATCCGTGTTCTGGAGACATCGCAAAAAGCGACCATTTCCGCGGCTCGAACGCATTCGCGGTCGCTCCGAAAGCGGCCGAGAATGGCTCTACATATTTGCTGATGAACCCCCACAATCCATGGGATGGTCCACTTAGTTGGTATGAGGGGCGTGTTCATTCAGAACAAGGCTGGCGTGTCGCTGGCGGCATGCTGAGTGGAACGCCATTTCCGAGTGGAGCGGTTTACACAGATGCATTCGCTTATGCGCCGACTGTAAACCGACCTGACCTAATAGACTATTTTCTGCTGACGACGAGCGATGACCGACCCAATCAATACTTTCTGGATGGCACATGGACGGATTTTCGTATCGAGAAGATCCAACTGAAAGTTAAATGGGGCCCAATCGCAATCCCGGTTAGCCGTACCCTCAAATATTCTGTGCATGGGCCAGCCTTCGAGACACCTTCTGGCTGGGTCGCGATGTCTTATCCCGACTATCATGCCCCGGAAACGGCGTTAAAAATGTCCGAGCAGTATTATCAGATGGGGAAATCTCGCTCAGTCATTGGATTTCTTGAAGCACTGGAAATGCGAGCGGTGCCATCTTTCAACTTTGTCTTCGCGGATCGAGCTGGAGACATTGGCTTTATTTACAATGCCAACCTGCCAAATCGAGCTGAGGGTGTTTCTGGTGTAGACTGCGTTCGAGGAGATCAATCCGACCTATTATGGTCGGGCTTGCTGCCGCTGACCGCTAATCCTCGCGTGTTAAACCCAAATTCTGGTTGGGTTTTTTCGGCGAACGCCTCTCCCTTCTATGTCAGTCGAGACGATGATAACCCCGACAAAGAGACTTATCCCATCAATATCGGTATTGACGACCGTCTAACCAATCGGGCGCGCCGGTTATCTGAACTGCTGTCTGATGACGCAGCTCCTTTCTCCAGGTCATACTTACGCCAGCTTAAATTTGACGAAGCTTACTCAAGTCAATCAGCGATGGCCGTCTTTGTCCGGGATACGATTCAAGCTCTAGAAAACGATCCTGAATTCAGTGAGGCTGTATCACTCCTGTCAGGCTGGGATTTGATCTCATCTGCCGATAGCCGAGCGTCTCTTTTTGCGCACGAATTGTTTAATGCATATCACGCCGCAAGCTGGTGGGGGGGCGAAGTACCGGAATTGAAAGACCACACCCGAAGCATCATCGATTCGATGAAGGAGCGTTATAGCCAAATCGATCCGGTGCTCGGAGATGTTGTCAGGCACATGCGCGGCGCGATTGATCTGCCACTCGGCGGCGGCGACGATACACTCCGAATGATAAGGAGCGTCGATGTTGGGAATGGTCGACGACGCGCGAATTATGGAGACGGGATGACATTCCTCATCGAGTGGACACGCGACGGCGAACAATTTGTGCATGGTTTCCACCAATATGGTTCAGCGCTAGGGCGAAAAGAGAGTGTCCATTTCGATGATCAGGCGACACCATTTGTTGAAAAAAAATGGCGTAATGTTCCTTCTCCGTTGCCGGTTGCTTCCAGTGATTTGGAGACCCAATGACCGGCTCGAGAGCGCTCTTGAAAAGCCTGATCTTGATAGCTTCCTCTGTCGGTCTGATGTCCCAGGGGGGATGCGTAGCGCAAATCCAAACCCAAACACCACCACTCGATGGGGCGTTTGGCGTGGGTGTTGTTGAAACTGATTGGGAGCATGCTTTCCCTGACTCACCCAAAAGGCTCAAAGTCAAAGTCTGGTATCCTGCTGAAACCGCTCAACCTGGCGAAGTCGCGCCGTATTTCAGCGATGCTGAGGCGCCAGGTACGATCCGTGCGATCGAGACGACGCTGGGCTTTGACGACGGCAGTTTTGACACACTGAAACTCGTTAAAACGCGCTCTATTTCAGGTGCTGCGATTGCGAAGACAGACATGGGACAATTCCCGCTTGTCATGTTTGGCCACGGGTTTTGGTTTTACATTTCACAAAATACGGCGCTGATGGAGCAACTTGCATCTCACGGTTACATCGTGGTGAGCGTTGCGCACCCGAAAGACTCGATGCCGGTTCATTTCTCGGATGGATCAGTACAGGAAACCGTACAACACAGCGGCGAAACGAGTGCAGCTGAGACCGCCTTTTTTGCGGCGACAACACATGCTGAGCGGATTGCATTGTTTCCAGCGTTTCAGGCTGAAATTGCCGATCATCGGGTCACTAAGAGCCATCATATATGGGTCCGAGATGCATTAGCTGTATTCGATGATTTGCAGAATGGGCGACCAGACGGGCCGCTAGCTGATATCATTCCTGCGATGGATTTCGGTACTGTCGCGTTTGGCGGCATGTCCTTTGGCGGAGCCACAGCCGTTTCAGCCTGCGCCCAAAGATCAAAGTGCAAAGCGGCTTTCAATCTTGATGGATTGCAGTTCGATGCGACATTCTTCAATCAGAATTTTGACCGACCGCTTTTATTGGTCAATGCCGACAGACCGCAAGTACAGGCCGATGAACCATTTCATTGCTTCGGAACGACTGATGCACTGCTCAATGATTATTTTTACGAAACGCACGCATCCGCTGGGTTAAATCCGAACATCGTTCGCATGCGCGTCAACGATATCAAACATATGGGCTTCACCGACCTTCCTTTGCTTTCTTCGGCTGAAGAGCACGCCGAGGTGCTGGGCAGCACCAAGCCTGAGATCGCCGTGGAGGCCTTAAACACAACAATACGAAGATTTCTCGATCTCCATATGAAAGGTGACAGTAACAGGGCACGCATGGGGGCGGTTGTGCCCGAGATTGAACTGAGAGATGCCAGCGCGATTCGAACTTGGATTTCTCACTGTAGGTAAGCCGGAAAATGATCAGTCATCGGGGAAACGTTCACCTTAGGTAACGTACTCAGATCACTAGCATTGTATTGCGCTCGCCAACCTGCACAGTCTCAAACCTGAACTGTCAAGCAGCTCCAATCTCCCAGCTCATATTTGTTGCATCATAAACCAAGGGAGATCGATCATGGCGAAACATCTGAACACTGTTTTGTGGGGCACGGCGTCGGCAATGGCGCTATTTCTACCCCAAGGCGCCATGGCGCAGGATAAAGTCGATGCGGATGACGCGGCCAGCCGAGAACGACAAATGGAAATTGTGGTCGTGACGGGTCGCCAGACCAGTCGTTCAGCGACAAAAACCGATACGCCATTGATTGAAACGCCGCAGTCGATTTCCCTTATCTCTGCGGAGAATCTTGCAATTAGGAACGTTCAAGGACTCGAGGAGGCGCTGCGATACACGCCGGGTGTAACGGTTGACGAGTTCGGCTATGATCCAAGATATGAACAAAGCAGCATCCGAGGGTTTGCGGCTACTTTCTTCGGTGATTTCAGAGATGGTTTGAAACAGGTCTCGGGAAACGGCGCCTTCTTTCGAACTGAACCATACGGGTTACAAGCACTCGAAGTGTTCAGAGGCCCAAGCTCAGTGCTTTACGGCCAAAACGCACCAGGTGGTTTGATCAATGCCATTTCAAAAGCACCGAGCGACACGCCCATTCGAGAATTGCAGCTTAATGCCGGCAATTTTGACCGCGTCGGCGTTCAGGCGGATATAGGTGACAGCGTTGAATCATTGAACATGGATTGGCGCCTCACCGGTGTTTATCGGGACAGCGACGGCCAAATTCCAGGCAGTGTCGACAATCGGCGTTATATCGCACCGACGGTGAGGTTCGATCTGAGCCCGAACACCGAGCTGACGCTGCGCGCGAATTATCTTGAAGATGAAACCTCTGCAACGCCAAACTACGTTACGATTGATGGTGAAGTGACTGATGTTTATATCGCCGACTTCAACTGGGATTCATTTGCGCAAGAGCAAGTCGTTTTTGGGTATGAATTTGAGCATCGTTTTTCTGAGGACTGGCGCGTTCGCCAAAACTTGCGATACGGCGAAATCAATCTTGATCAACTCTATCAATTCATTGCGGGTTTCGATGCCGCAAGCTCGAGCGTTGTCCGTGGCCGCGGTATTCTAAACGAAGACTCCGCCGGTCTCGTGGTCGACAATCAGCTTCTGGGTCGTCTGAGCTTCGGCGGTTTAGAGCACAATCTCCTTTTTGGTATTGACGTCTCTGACTCAGGCTACGAATTCGATGTTGCGCTAAACTTCGCGGACAACTTTCTGTCTGTCGTAACGCCAGACTATGGCCGTACGTTTACTGCGCCCCCTCCCTTCGCTTTTAGCGAGCAAGATTCAGAGCAATACGGTTTTTATGTTCAGGATCAGATTAAAGTCGGAAAATTCGTCGGCACCCTCGGACTTCGCTATGATGATGCAAGTACCGAAACCGTCATTAATTTTGTTGGTGCGCCCCCCAACACACCTTCCGAAGTCTCAGACTCAGCAGTCACGTACAGAGCAGCAGGCACATACTTATCTGATTCAGGCCTTGCTCCTTATATCAGCTATTCTACCTCGTTCCAGCTGACAGCGGGCGTCGATGCAAATGGCAATGCATTTCAGCCCTCCGAAGGCAAGCAGCTAGAGGCCGGGGTGAAGTATGAATTCTCATCTTTCCCAGCCTTCGCAACCCTGTCTGTATTCGATATCGAGCAAACAAATGTTAGAACAACAGACCCAGTTAATGTCGGCTTCTTTGTGCAATCAGGTAAGGTCAATGCGAACGGCGTTGAAGCGGAACTGGCGGCACGGCCGATCGAAGGATTAGATCTCGCTTTAAGCTATGCCTATCTGGACACCGAGATAGAGAGCAACGGTGCTGATGACGGCAGATCACGCCAGTTGCAGCCAGACCACAAAGTAACAGCCTTTGCGAACTATATCGTTCAGACTGGGGCGTTCAAAGGTTTGGAAATCGGCGGCGGTGCACGCTATGTCGGTGAGAGCTTCGCAAGCGTCGACAATTCTGTAACAAATTCTGAAGAAGTGTTTGCTGACGCTCATATCGGGTATTCCTTCGATAAATGGCGCATTGGTATCAACGCAACGAACGTGTTCGATAATGAGGCTTTCAACTGTTCGTTTGGAAATTGTGCCCCCGGGTTGGAGCGCACCGTTTTGGCAAGTTTGCGACTGAACTGGTAAATCTACAAATTCTTAGAGAGCAAATTCGCCGAAAACTGTGGCCTGAACGCCTCATCGTTATATTGCTCGGAAACTACTCCATCGTTAGTTGTTGCAGAAATCGACGATATAGCGACTCAAAAGATTTGCGTTCAACTGAGCGTCTTGTGTGGATGGCTCCCGCATTGCAAGTAATTTCTGATCTTATTTGTCCGAGGTCTGGTACTGACTTGTGTCCGGCCTGTTGACGCGGACTTTGTACCGCTGGCCCTTATGGTTTCCGCGAACCAGGTCCCAAACTTAAACGCGGACGTTTGATGTCCTTGCCGCTCATGGGTTTTCCCAGTTCCCGGGCTGACCCGGATTTCCATAATTTCAGAACGTCCTTGCAATTCGAATTGGTCCTTTCTCTACGCTGCTTGAGTGACGGGTTGGCGGAAAGGCTCTTTTCGACTGAGGACCGCCCAGGCGATCCGCGCAGCTTTGTTCGCCATGGCTACCGTCGCAAGCCGGACCGGCTTTCTTTCGAGAAGCGCTTTGGTC
>JBCDDS010000154.1:0-8154 GCA_039180185.1 Pseudomonadota bacterium
GAAACGACACGCGTTTGACTTTTCCATTTTCGCAGTCCGCAGTCACTCGGATCAGTCCTGCAGGCGCCTCCAACGTCAATTCAGTCACGGGCTCCTGCATCGGCAAAATTCCGGTTTCCAGCAGAACCGTTACCACGCAAACGGTGTTGGAGCCCGACATCGGCGGATATTCCGACTGCTCCATGATTATAAAACCGGCGTCGGCCTCTGGATTACAAGGGGGCACCAGTAGATTGCAGCATAGAGCGGGTTGGCCCCGTGGCTCGTGCAGCATCAGGTACCGGATATGATCGGCGTTGAGCTGCATGTATTGCATTTGCGCGAACACCGTCTCGCCCGACATGGGTGACACGCCCGATATGATCACCCGGCCCGGTTCACCTCCCGCATGCGCCTCAACCGTTTTGATGTCTAAACTGCTACGCATGTCTCGCAGATACGCTAGTCATTATCTGTTAGACCGGCCCCCGCCCCGGACAGCCGGCTTTTCTCGGTCTCAGGCGCGTAGGTGCGTTGGGCAAGTCTTTCCAAACCGCGAAGTGCGCCTTCAGACGGTTCTGCACGAAATGTTTGTTTCTGCTCATCGCCCTGTAGACTGGTCGCATGTGAAATCGCAACGTTTGGTGTGTGTGAACACAGGAGTAAGTCCATATCGCCTTCGACGGTTACGCCTATGGCAGAAACATAAACCACCACATGTTGCCAACTGACGCGCATGGTTTTGCCTGAAAGCTTTGCCGCGGATCCGATGAATGGCACCAACAAAAGCGGGCAAGCAGTACCAAGCAAGGCAAATCCCTCATCCTCGCTCACTACATCGGCGCGGTCACATATCGTGGCGCCTGTGATAAGCGGGCAAAGTTTGCCACCGTTGGCGTACCAGGGCCAGGCATTGGTTTGCGGGCAAAGTTCTTCATACACGGCATCGGCTTGTTGGCGCAAAAGATCTGAAAGCAATTCCACGCCGGGCAGGCCAAAACCACAAAGCCAGCGCGTCGCCATGCCCGCCTCTTCGGCCAAACCCCATTCCATACCGGCCCCACGCGCGGCTTTCACGCTAAGGCTTTGAACTTCGCCCAAGGAAAGGTTCATTGCGCAGCGATTGGCAGTGGTGGAAGTGTCCAGCTATCAGAGGTTTCCGCGCAAAGCTCATGCGGAAACGGTGCGTGCTGAAACATATTGATCCGCACCCAACGATCAGAGCGTGGATCAAAATGGCAGGCCCCGAAAAAGCTCAACTTCATCCGCAGCATATCGATGGGCATCATCTCTGCCGAAATCGTGTTATCGCGAATTTCCGCATAAGGCAGCCGCGCCGCAATCTGTGCCCGGCGCGCGATATGGCGATGCTCGGGATGCTCCAGTAGGAAGGCCGCGACCGTGTGATGGTGGCTGTCAACTAGCGCTTGATAAAGCAGCGCCGCGTCGCGACCGGGCCCCAAAGGTTGCTCGTATGGTTCAAGAGGTTCCTCAAAACGCTCGCCCAGTCGCGGCTCCAGCTTGGCCTCAGAAGTGTACCAGACGCGCGCCTTTGCATCGACTTGCGCCCAATCGGTTTTGAGGGCCCAGCCATAGATATCTTCGACAATCTCCCGCAGTCGCGAAAGCCGCATGCTGCCATCAATAGGAAAGGTCATCTGCTCATCGGTGGACATGCAGGCTGTTAGCGGATCAACCAATTCCGGATAAAGCTCGATCAAAAGGGAGGCGCATTGTTCCTGCCCTTCAAGTGACAGGTTTTCTTCCACCCAGAGCCAAAGAGCATTCCACGGTAAAGCGCCGGTCGCAACAAAATCGTGCAAGTGTTGTTGCAGCTTTTCGAGATCGGCACGCAAATCTCGCAGTTTGCTGATCTGCGCCGGATGCTCGGAATGCCAATGCGCGGCATGCAAAATCGCCCTGGCAAGTAGCGTGTTGATCGTGGTGATATCCTGCGGCTGCGCATGCACAACTTGGCGAACGCGGCACAACGCCTCTTCACGGACACCAACCCATGCATTCAAGAGCGCCGGATGGTTGATCAGAAACGGCGCCATGCCGAGACCGGTTGAATTGCCAATGCCGAAGTTGCGGCGCAACTCCGGATCGAGCGGCACAGCCGTCTCTGGCGCGCGTTTCCGTGCCATGTGTTCAACGAGATCCATCACGAATGTCCGGATCAGGTAAACCGTTAGCATCTCAACCTGAAACGGTGCTTGAAATTCCGCGCGTTCAGCAATCTGCGCCCGATCCGCCGCGCCAAACTTACCAGAGCCATAAACCGCCGTGGTGCGCATCAGATAGCCAACGTCGATGACCTTCTCGATGTCGGGTTGCGCGCCTTGCGACAACCGCTCAACAACATGCTCCCAAAGACGCACTGATCTATTTGCACGACTAAGCGTCAGCTCATTTTCACTTACTCGACCGGCTTCCTGTTTCGGCACGTTGGAGCGAAGCCGATCAATATCGTTCTGTTCCGGCACACCGTCAAAGAGCGTAAACGCCGTATCCCATTCCGTGGCGATCACCCGATCAGAGCGTTTTTCGGGAGGTAGGTCATTGCCAAAAGCCACCAGCGAATAAGATCGTTCTGGCCCATGCGCAGTGTAAACAGCGTGACCTACGCCATTTTCATCAAAGTCAAACACGGTCTGCTCGAAACGCCACTTTTCCCGCACCAACCGGCGCAGCAATTGACGCATGAAACTCAAACGAGACTGATGAAACGACCCGAGCCGGTCGAGTCGCATCACGAGGTTGGGATCTCTTGGGTGGATGTTCTCTGCCTCTCCCATTTTATGACCTTAACACATTTTATCGGGTTTGAAGTTTTCTTCGAAAAAGCGGAGCCAGTTTTCCCCCATGAGTGCTGCGACGTCTTGGTCATTGAAGCCAACCGATCGAAGACCCTGCTCTATATTGTCAAAGCTACGATTGTCGGTGAACCAATCCGGTTGCGGTGGAAATCCAGGAGCCGATGCCGAACCCTCGCCATAGTCAATTTCCTTGCTCCAACGGCCCACACGCATCCATTCGACTATGCTGTCGGGCTGATCCTGACAAAGGTCAGAACCAATGCCGAAATGCTCCACTCCGTAAATCTCAGCCGCATCGGCAATCATCTGACAAAAGCTCTCGACGGAGCAGTCAGTGCCGCCCGCGAGGTGATGCGGGTAGAGCGAAAAACCCATCATACCACCGTTTTCCGTCACCGCACGGATTACTGCATCGCTTTTATTGCGCTTGGCGGCATACCAGACACCGGGATTGGCATGGGTGATGGCAATGGGGCGCTCGGAATGCTCTGCCGCCTCTATCGTAGAACGATCCGCCGAGTGGCTCATATCGACCACAAGGCCCACACGGTTCATCTCTTTCACCACCTGCTTTCCCATACGCGTGAGGCCAGTATCGTCATCTTCATAACATCCCGTCGCAAGCAGGGATTGATTGTTATAGGTCAACTGCATGAAGCGAGCACCAAGATCGTGCCAGACCTCGACAAGCCCTATGTCATCCTCGATTGGCGAAGGGTTCTGAAAACCAAAGAAAATTGCTGTCCGCCCGCTCTCCTGCGCTTCACGCACATCGCTCGCCCATTGTCCCTTAATAATCAAGTCTGGGTAGGTTTCAAACCAGCGGTTCCACTGCTCGACGTTGGCAACGGCTTCACGAAACGTCTCGTGATAGGCAATGGTCACATGCACCGCATCGACGCGCCCTTCCCGCATCTGGCGGAAAATCTTTTCTGACCAGTTGGCATACTGGAGGCAGTCGATGCGTACGCTCATTCCGGTGCCCCAGCAGCGATATAGGCAGTTTTAACGGTGGTGTAGAACTCTTGGGCGTAGGTGCCCTGTTCCCGAGGACCATAAGAGCTTTGCCCGCGCCCACCGAATGGCACATGATAATCAGTGCCTGCGGTCGGAAGGTTGACCGTGACCACGCCGGTTTGTGCGTTGCGGCGGAAATGGGTGGCGCGCGCGAGCGAGCGTGTGACAAGACCAGAGGTGAGACCAAACTCGGTATCATTGACCGTGGCCAAGGCTTCCTCGTAGCTGCTTACTTTGATCACCGCGGTCAGGGGCGCAAACATCTCTTCGCGATTGATGCGCATCTCGTTGGTCGTATTCACAAAAACGCCGGGCGACATGTAGTATCCGTCATGCTCTAAGCTTAGCCGCTTACCACCACAGAGCAGTTCCGCCCCTTCGGACTTGCCCAATGTGACGTAGTCGAGATTCTCAGAAAGCTGACCCTCGCTCACTACGGGGCCCATCTGCGTGCCCTCATGCAGAGCGTGACCCACTTTCATGGCTTTGGCGCCGGCGACAAGCTTTTCCACGAAGGCGTCATGAATGCCATGATGCACAATCAACCGCGAAGATGCGGTGCATTTCTGTCCAGTTCCGCCAAATGCGCCACCGAGCGCAAGGTTGACCGCCAAATCAAGATCGCCGTCCTCCATAACCGCCAGTGCGTTTTTGGAGCCCATCTCCATCTGAAGCTTGGTGAAGTTTGGTGCCGCTGCCGCCGCAATTCCACGCCCCACAGGCACAGAGCCGGTGAAGGAAATCGCGTTAACCTCTTTGCTTTCAACGAGTACCTGACCAACAGATGACCCCGCGCCCATCACCAAATTGAACAGACCCGTTGGAATATCCTGCTTGGCAATGATCTCTGTCAGTGCAACAGCGGATGCAGGCGTGACGTTTGCGGGCTTCCAGATGACCGCGTTGCCAAAGGCTAGTGCAGGGGCGATTTTCCAACTTGCTGTCGCGGTTGGAAAGTTCCAAGGGCTGATCACTGCAACTACCCCAACGGGTTCACGTCGGATATCGACCTCAATGTCGGGGCGAACAGAGTCTGCATTTTCCCCCAACTGGCGCAGCACCTCATGGGCGAAATAGGTGAAGAACTGTCCGGCGCGAAAAATCTCACCTTTGCCTTCGGCGAGCGGCTTGCCCTCTTCTCGGCTAAGCAATGCGCCAAGTTCTTCCGCGCGAGCCATTATCTCATGGCCGATGGACATCAAAACCGCCTGCTTTCGCTCAAGGCCGTAGCCGGCCCAAACGCCCTGCGCCTCCTGGGCAGCTATAATAGCAGCCTCGGTTTGGCTACGATCGGCCTGCGCGAACATCCCGATCAGATCACTGATGTCAGAGGGGTTGCGGTTTTCAATCTCGCTGCTGCCGGCCTGCCATGACCCAGCAATAAAATTCAGCTTTGCTTTCGCCATAATGCCTCCCGTCTTTTCTCCCAGACGAGACTGTCACCGTTATTGCGTGCTATGGCAAACGAATTTTCAAAGCTTTGAGGATATTACGCCTGTATTGAACCCACCCATGCGCAGTTCTCCAAAAAGACGCTGGTACTCGATCTTTGGACAACGGTTCATGATCACATCGACACCTCGCGCGCGTGCTTTTTCAGCGGCCTCAGCATGAAACACCCCGATTTGCATCCAGATTGTTTGCAGATGTGTGAAGCGCTCCAGCGCTTCATCCACAATCGGGGGGACGGCCTCGGAGCGTCGGAAAATGTCGATCATATCGACCTCGCCCTCAATATCGGCCAGAGACGCAACAACATTTCGGCCAAAGATCGTCTTGCCCGCATGTCCCGGGTTGATCGGTATCACCTCAAATCCCTTTAGCGATAAGTAGCGGCCGACAAAGAAGCTCGGCCTAATCTCATTGGTCGACATCCCGACCACCGCTACGCGCTTGGTGCGGCGTAAAACGTCTTTCAAAAAGGGATCGGGATAGGTTTCGTTCATCGTACGCTCTAAATCGATCTACGCGCCCCTTTTGGAAAAAAAAGCGCCCGGTGTCTACCGGGCGCCAGTCGCGGAACGAGGGACAGTGAAGAGAAACACCGAAGTTCCGGATCGGCGTTTCTGGTAAATAGATAAGACTGCAATCCAGGATATAAAGAGGAAGTAAATAAGGTGTGAACGAAAGTTTAACTTTCTAGTCAAACACGTCCTCAATCACGTCCCAAATCTCTTCGAAAACATTCTTCGCAAGTCTTAACCCACGCTTTTTGCGCTTTGGTTTTCTATATCGCTCACGCGATGAATGCCCATCGCGCTTTTCCGATTGCTTTAGGACTTTGCGATGCCGCGAAGGCGGGCTTGGCCTGACCGGTTTTCTGTCTTTTTCCGCCGGTTTAGGCATCATTTTCATATCATGCAGAGGCGCGCCGCATGCGGAGCACGTCAGTTCATGCAGTCCTTTGTCGAACACCAGGACAGCACGCGTGCTACAATAGCTACAAGTGGCGATCTTATACCCCATGACCAGGTCTAGCCTTGTCCACGCGCACAAGCCAAAGCGACCGCGGCTGCGTTTGAAACATTTAACGATCCGAAGTCTCCGCTGGCACCGATTTTAACCAAAGCATCGCAATTCTCTTTGGTTTTCTGACGAAGGCCGGGTCCCTCGGCTCCAAACACCAGTGCGATGGGCTGGTCCGGCGCCGCGGTTAACGCTGTGTGATGATTTTCCTCTGCCTCACCATCGAAGCCAAAAACACGGTATCCCATCTTTTGCAGCGATTGGATCGCTGCCGCGAGGTTGCGCACCTGCATATAGGGTTGGCGTTCCAACGCGCCACTGGCGGATTTCGCGAGTGCTCCGGTTTCAGGGGCCGAATGATGGCGCGGTGCGATAACTGCGCGAGCACCAAAGACTTCGGCAGAACGCAAAATAGCGCCCACGTTATGTGGATCGGTCACCCGGTCCAGCAAAACAACGATGGGTCTGGCGATGCCGTCGTCGATGCAACGTTCTTCTAAAGCGCCCCAATTGAGCGGGCGCACCTCCAAGGCCGCGCCTTGATGAACCGATTGCGGATCGAGAGGCGCAGAGAACTTTCTCGGATCGGTAAACTCCGGTTCAAGACCGGATGCAGTTATTGCCTGAGACAGCTTGTCAGAGGCATTTTTTGTAACAATCAGGCGCAGTTTCTCACGCTTTGGATTAAGCAACGCATCGCGCACCGCATGCAGTCCGAAAAGCCAAAGTGTTTCATCCGCCGCGGCGCGCCGGTTCTTTTCCTTTTCGATCACCCATTTCGGTTTTTGCGACGCTTTGGTTACGGCCATTTCCTGTCGTCCTTCCAACCATCAGTAAATGAGGTTGGATCGGCAGAAGCGCAAGGGATTTTGTGGTTGACGCATGACAGCCCCGCTTCTAAATACGCCTGCACGCTTGGGCCCACGGCCTGGCGCGTGGGCGACAGGCCGCAAGGTGTGGCAGGGGACTGTAACTCCCTCGCGGAGACGCATGCTAGGTTCGATTCCTAGGTCGCCCACCAACTTATCTTCCACCCGCGAACGTCGTTTCATATGCGCTCTTGCAGGTGCCCGCACAGCCGTTAGCCTGCGATACTGAAAGAGGGAGAGGCCCATGGCAGTCGAGAAAAGGCATGCACTCGTGACAGGCGGCACTGGTGGCGTTGGTTCTGCGGTGGCGCGCCTGCTTGCAGAACGAGGCGTGCACGTGGTGATCACAGATCTTGATCGCGCAGCCTGCGAAACGCTGGCGAGCGAAATTACTGGTGGCGGCGGTTCGGCCGAAGGTCATGCACTCGATGTGGCGGATCGTGACGCGGTTGAGGCGCTTCTTGACACTCGAAACATCGATGTTCTGGTCACCTCGGCGGCCATCGTCAAAGCCGCGCCGATCCTGGAGTTTGACCCCGCTGATTGGCAGCGCATTTTCGATGTCAATCTCACCGGGGCTTTTCATTGTGCACAGCTGGCAGGGCGGCAGATGGTCGAGCGCGGATTTGGCCGGATCATCAATATCAGCTCGGTCAACGGCCAGATCGCCAACAGTAATCGCGGCGCCTATTCCTGCACCAAGGGCGGGCTCGACATGCTGACCCGGCTTTTGGCGGCAGAGCTGGGCCCACAAGGTGTTACCGCGAACGCAGTGGCTCCTGCCCCCGTGGATACTGAGATGATCCTGAAAGTCCACGGCCCCGAGGACCGCCAGCGTTGGTACGATCAGATTCCGGCGCAACGCTACGCCAAACCTGAGGAAGTGGCCGAAGCGGTTTGCTTTCTGGCCTCAGATGAGGCTGCCTACATCAATGGACATATCTTGAATGTCGATGGTGGCTTTATGGCGTCAGGCATTCTGACCCGGTAGGTCACCCCGAGGA
>JBCDDS010000155.1:0-8139 GCA_039180185.1 Pseudomonadota bacterium
AGGGTCCGGACGGATCGATTGCGGCTTTCGAAGACATCAACATTTCAAAGAAGGTCTTTGTGCACATGAACAACACCAATCCAGTTTTCAGGCTGGGTTCGGACGAACGGGCAGAAGCAGAGGCGGCCGGGTGGGTGATCGCCGAAGATGGGATGGATTTCAAAATATGACCCAATCCCGAGCAGATTTTGAGTCGCGCCTGCGCCGGATCGGAGCCGAGCGTTATCATGACCTGCATCCATTTCACGATCTTCTACACGGTGGCGGATGCTCCCCGGATCAGGTGCGAGCCTGGGTGATAAATCGATACTACTATCAACAATCGATCCCGATGAAGGATGCGGCGTTCATGTCGCGGGTCGAAGACCCAGCGTTGCGACGGCAATGGCGCTCGCGCATGGAAGATCATGACGGAACCAATGAAAAAGAAGGAGGCATAGACCGCTGGCTGCGACTGGCAGAAGCGGTGGGACTTGAACCGGACTATGTTGTCTCTCTCAAGGGCGTGTTGCCAGCCACGAGATTTGCTGTGGATGCCTATGTTCGGTTTGTCCGCGAAAAGACGCTATTGGAAGCGGTCGCCGCGTCTCTGACAGAGCTTTTTGCCCCCAAAATCCACGCTGACCGTATTGAAGGTCTTTTGCAGAACTATGACTTCGCTGACGACAACTCACTTTCCTATTTCAAGAACAGATTAAAGGAAGCCCCAAAAGACGTTGCTTTTGGCCTTGGTTGGGTTCTGGACCATGCCGATACCGCAGAGAAACAGAATGCAGCTGCAGACGCGCTCATATTCAAAACCGATGTTCTGTGGTCGCAGCTCGACGCGCTCTGGGCGGCTTATGTCGAACCTGCCCGCATCCCACCCGGTGCGTGGCAACCGAGAGACGGCCTGCTTCTAAGGAGGGCTTCTTAGTGGATCCTCGCGATGTCCCTTCCCTGCCCCGCGGCGTGCGCATTCATTTTGACAAAGTGCGTAAGCAATGGGTGCTTCTAGCGCCCGAGCGCGCGGTTACGCTCGACGCTGTAGGTCAAGCAATTTTGCAAGAAGTAGATGGGCAGCGCAGTTTCGGTGAAATAACTTCATCTCTGGCTAACAAGTACAACGCGCCGGTTGAGCAAATACGACAAGACAGCTCCGGTTTCCTTACAGCACTGAGAAACCGAAGATTTCTGGATGTCTCGCAATGAAAGTTAACCCGCCTATAGCAATGCTCGCGGAGTTGACGCATCGATGTCCGTTGTCCTGCCCTTATTGCTCCAACCCAATTGAGTTGGCGCGAATGGACCAGGAACTCGACACCAAAACCTGGAGCCGAGTTTTCAACGAAGCTGCAAAGCTTGGCGTTTTGCAGTTGCATCTGTCTGGTGGCGAACCCGCAACGCGACGTGATTTGCCAGAGCTCGTGGAAGCGGCGCGCGATGCTGGGCTTTACACAAATCTCATCACATCAGGTATCGGTTTAAACGAAAAGAAACTGGCCCAACTCAATGAAGCCGGGCTCGATCATGTGCAGCTTTCTCTGCAGGGAACGACACCTGAGCTGGCCGATGAGATCGGCGGTTATAACGGTGGCTTTAAGCGAAAGATGGATGTCGCGAAATGGATCGGCAACATCGGTTTTCCCCTAACGCTGAATGTGGTTTTACACCGGCGCAACCTGCATCAGATCCCAAATGCGCTTGAGATCGCTCAAGAGATCGGCGCGCGGCGCATTGAAATTGCGACCGTGCAATTTCACGGCTGGGCCTTGGCAAATCGCGATGCGCTGATGCCAACCAAGGAACAGGCGCAAGACGCGATAAAGATTGTCAACAAGGCGCGCCAAGAGCTCAAGGGCAAGCTGGTGATAGACTTTGTGCCAGCCGATTATCACGACCAATTGCCGAAACGTTGCATGGGCGGATGGGGCACAACTGGATTAAATATTGCGCCTGATGGTCAGGTTCTACCTTGTCACGCGGCGCAAACGATACCGCATCTCAATTTCGATAATGTGCGAGACAAGCCGCTCACTGAAATCTGGTACAAAGGCAGTGCTTTCAATGCCTATCGTGGAGATCATTGGATGCCAGACACCTGCAAAACCTGCGACAGGAAGGAAATTGATTTCGGAGGTTGTCGTTGTCAGGCCATGGCACTGACCGGCGATCCCAATGCAACCGATCCTGTGTGTTCCAAGTCACCTCATCACGAGCGCATTAAGAAACAAGCTTTTGAACATGCCGCGCATGACGACCATGTAACGCTGAACTATCGCCAACCCCCGGGCAAACCAGCGCAGGCCGCGGAGTAGATGCAAAGACACAAAAAAGGTGAATTAATGAAGATCACAAGACGAGAGAACATAGTGATGCTGGGCGCGACTGCGACAGCGACTTTGTGGCCCGCGGTTTTGGCGTCCTCGGATACGGTTCACGAGGTCGAAATGCTGAACCACCATCCAGACGACAAAAAAGAGTTGATGGTGTTCTACCCCGATATCATACGCGTGCAGCCAGGTGATTTGATCAGGTTTCTCGCCACAGACAACAATCACAATTGCGAAGCGCGCAAAGACATGCTGCCGAAAGGCGTCGAACACTGGAAAAGCAAGATCGGCAAGGACTTTGAACTTACACTAGATGTGGAGGGCGCTTACGGCATCTTTTGTACTCCGCATAAATCCTACGGCATGGTCGGTTTGATTTTGGTAGGCGACGTTTCGGGAAATTACGAGACGCTCAAAACGGTTCGCCAACGCAGCAAATCAAAGGGACGTTTCGCGGACATATTTTCACGGGCAGACGCGCTTCTGTCTGCCGAAGCATAAAATTTAGTCTCTGTGATCAATAAAGGTTGTCGAGCTCACAAAAAAAGATGGCTCATAAGGCCACAGAATTTAAGCACCAAAGGGAGGAGCAAATGAAGATCCGAAGTCTTGTAAGCATTTTTCCGATTATGGCCATTGCGGCCGCGGGCGTCAGTCCCGCACTCGCCCAGGACCTGTCCCAAGAGGTGGTTCTCGATGGGCTGGAAAGCCCGTGGGACATGGCGTTCCTAGCTGATGGTACAATGTTCTACACTGAAAAATGTGACGGTCTGTCCGTCCGAATGCCGTCTGGTGAGGTAAATGCGATCCTTGGGATGAGCGAATCCGAGGGTTATAACTCTATTGCCGAAGACCTGTTCTGCGAAGGCCAGGCCGGCATGATGGGCGTCGCAGTAGACCCTGATTTTGCGGAAAACCGAAGGATTTATGTCTATTCGACCTCGAATTTATCGACGCCGCACACCAACCGTCTGATGCGGCTTGAGGTGAGCGACGATTTCACCAGCGTCGCTGAACGCACCGACATAGTGGACGACGTGCCTTATAAGATGGCCGCTTCCGATCACCCGTTTGGAGGACCGGGCGCACATAACGGTGGCCGTGTGAGGTTCAACCCGGCCGATGGGTTCCTCTATCTTACCACGGGTGACACCCATAATGGTGAGGTTCCGCAAAGCCCGACCATGATGGGTTCCAAGGTGATGCGGATGGATACCGACGGCTCACCAGCGGCAAGCAACACACCGCCTTTCGGCTTTGACAAGCGGACCTACACCTATGGTCATCGCAATGTCCAAGGCATTGCGTTCCATCCCGGAACCGGCGCGGCGATCACAGCGGAACATGGGCCTTGGCACTCAGATGAGGTCACGGTTCTGCGCAATGGCGGCAATGCCGGATGGGATCCGCGCCCCAACATGGCGGGCCGTGGCGACTGTCCGGACAATTATTGTGGCTACAGTCCCAACCAAATGGTCGGTGACAACCGATACCTGCGGGCCGCATGGATGCCTATGACAGACTTCAAAACCTATCCGAGCGCAATGCCACCTATTTGGAACAACAATGGTTGGTCTCAAGGGACTGCTTCTGCAGTTTTCCTAAGTGGCGACCAATGGGGCGATTGGAACGGTTCGATGGCGATTGGCATTCTTGGCATCGGCTTTGGTGGAACACCGATTGGCCAGCGCATTGAGGTCCTGACGTTGAGCGAGGATGGCACCGAGCTGGTCAGCATTGATCAGATGAAGCTCGCCTCTGAAGACGGCGGGCGGTACCGCTCCTTGGTGCAGGGACCGGATGGCAGCCTTTATGCCGCTGTCGACGAAGGAGTGATTTATAGAATTACGCCTTAATGCAAAGACATTGGGCCGCGCTTTGCGGCCCAATACTCGCCCTCAGTCTACTTATTCCCCAGAATGTACGAGGCCGGAATTTCAAACCGCTGGTCGTCGACGCGCAAAACGTAGGTCTCACCTCGCAACATCCAATCGATATCTTTACCCACGCCTGACATCGTCGCGTTGGCACGCACGAAGTCTCCAAGCGTAAAATACAGTTCCCGAGTGAAGCTATTGGAAAACGTGACAATCGCAGTTGCATCACCACCGCCGCTTCGCGCGACTGAAATTCTGCACTTTCCCAGTTTTTCACCTCGGTTTTGTGCGCAAGCGATCTCGCCTGTCTCATCAAAAGCGCGTTTGCGCGCACGTTGCTTGCTATCATCGATACCTGTGGGGACAGTCCCGTCAGGTCCCTTCGCTGGTTGAACACTTGACACTTGAACAAACCCTTCAACACGGACCATCGAAGAGTAAACTCTGCACCAGAACTTACCTCTCACCGAAGTGCAGCCCAAATTGGAAAGCAAGGTGGTTTTCGATACATCTGCGACTGTTTCGGCATCGTAGGATGGCGTTGCGAACAAGCTTGCATTCTGTTCGACGACTTCAAACCTCCTTGGTCCACCTTCATCTGCTGAACGATAGTTGATGGGATTGTCCTCTGACTTCGCAACTGACGTGCTACTAAGAAGCGCGCTAGTCACTATAGTGACTAGCCGAGCGCTGTAGTTGCCGCTTAGGTCAAACATTTGTCCGCGTTCCGCCCAAAGGAACCAAATCCACATGCCCTTACGATATGTCATTTCAAGCAATAATTTAAGCTGACGAACTTCTAACTCTGGACACTGATCGAATTTGCTTTCTGGATTAATCGAAAAACCATTCGTGAAACCCGCCAAAGCATTCGGAAATGCCAGATAATATGGCTTCGAACGCCGATATAGTGGTAGGAGAGTGCGTACTCTGCAAACTGACCTGTTTAAGCCGAAAACGTGATAGGAAATGAGCAAATTGAGTTCGCTTAAGGTTGCCTGCTTAGGGGCGGGATACTTCAGCCAGTTTCATCTTGACAGTTGGCACAGGATCAACAGTGTCGAACTAGTAGGCGTTTGCGATCAAGATATTGAAAAAGCTAGGAATACTGGCATCGCCGCTTTCGATCGACTCGAGCATATGCTTGCGGAAACTACTCCGGATGTTTTGGACATCATCGTCCCCCCAACAGAGCATGCGACGGCGATACGAGGCGCGATAGCTTTCGGTGTGGCGCAGATCATTTGCCAGAAACCGTTTTGTCTGAACCTGCATGAAGCCGCTGCAATTTTAGAAGAGGCGAACGTTGCGGGGTCAGCTATTGTGGTACACGAGAATTTCCGTTTTCAACCGTGGTATCGGACCATCAAAGCTTCAATGATTGCGGGCGATATAGGTGAGGTTCTGCAGACCACATTCCGACTACGCCCAGGTGATGGCCAAGGGCCAAATGCCTACCTGGATCGGCAAGCTTACTTTCAAAAGATGCCTCGCTTCCTCGTGCACGAAACGGCTGTGCATTTCATTGACACGTTCCGCTTTCTGCTGGGCGACCCCAGCTCCGTTTATGCAGACCTACGGCAGGTCAATCCGGTCATATCGGGGGAGGACGCAGGCTATATCCTATTTGAATATGCGAACGGCACACGCGGCATGTTCGATGGTAATCGCCATCTCGATCATGCCAGCGACAACACGCGTCGCACCATGGGTGAGGCGCTGATCGAGGGCAACTTAGGAACTTTGAATCTTTTAGGTGATGGTTCCGTGCATCACAGACGTTTTGGAACGACTTCCAGCGAGGAAATACTACCTCCTGATACCCGGCCAGGGTTTGGTGGAGATTGCGTACATGCTTTGCAAACTCACGTGGTCTCTCACCTTACGACTGGCACAGAGATCGAAAATCGAGCCCAAGACTATTTAAGAGTACTGGAAATCGAAGAAGCAGTTTACGCGTCTTCTGAGCAAGGCCGTAAAATAATGCTTGGCGGTAGTGACACTCGCTAGAAGCAGTCGCAGTGCCAGTTTTCGCCAAAGAACTCAGTAGTTGACGAAAAGAGGCCATCAATCACAGGACAGGCTTTTGTTATCGGACACAGCAACTACGGACTCACAGATGTCGATATCCGGCTCAACATCGCCCAAAAAGATATCTCGCACTTCCTTTGGTGTCAGACTGGGATTTGCGGATAGCAACAGCGCAACCAAGCCGGACGCTTGTGCGCTTGCAACGGAATCGCCACTAAAAAAATCATATCTTTTGCCTGGAATAGCGCTCAGAACATCGCGACTTGGTAAAGTCAAAGCGCTTGATTTCACAACCTCGCTTGCTGCGACCACGGTTAATTCGCTTGCCGGAAACCGAGGCTCAGTTTCCGGACCATGAGCCGCAACTACGACAATTCCATTCTCTTCCGCGGCTGCAATAAGGCGCGCGAGTAATGGGTCCTCGGGCCCACCGAGGCTTAGGTTGACCACATCCGCACCATTAACGATAGCGAAATTAACCGCGCGAGCCAAAGTAAAGCTATTGCACAACTCGCGATTATCGGCATGCGTCCAACACGCTCGCAGCGCCATCAGTTCCACGTTTGGCGCAATGCCAACCATACCTTTTCCATTTTGATCGTCGGCTACAATTAAACCCGCCATGGCCGTGCCGTGACGCTCTGCAACGAACTCATCCGGCGCTGGATCGACCATATCCTTCGATACGATCATCTGTTCATTTAGATCAGGATGGCGAGCGTCCACCGCACTATCTATCAAGGCAAGCTTAACCGATGATCCTTTGCTATAAGCATGCGCCGCAAAGACATTCATCGCCTTCAGATTTTCCTGAATTTGGACAAGCTCATCGGTATAATCTGCCGCCAGAACTTCAAACTCTCCCATCGGCTGTGCACTGCGCACGTTAGGATTAAGCGACAGCGTTTCCAAGGCTACCGAAGATACCGAGCCTGGAAGGCGCAAAACATAGCAAATCTCACCAATTGCGGCCAAAGGCCATACTGCAACAACATCTGCCGAAACAAGGTTCGCAAGGTTTTCCGCCTGCAAAACTGCTTCCTCGTCTCCGACGATCGCCGCCGTCACGATGACATGCTGATCTGATACCAAATTGGCTCCATGGACGATGGGCAAAGCCGATTGAGCGCTGGTCAGCGAAGGAATAATAAAAAGAAAGAGTGTCAAAACGCGCGCAAACATTCAAAAATCTCCTGCAACATATGCGATTGCATCTGTGCGTATAAGGTCCTCCGCCAATGTCGAAACATCGTTTTGCCGAGATGCGCGGGCTGTAATGATACCCGTTTCAGAGAGTGCACCAATTTCGCGCAAGCCAGCTGCCTTAAGAATTTTCAACACATCCGCTTCTTGTGCACCCGGCGCAACTCGAATGCGAAGCATGATAAAACCCTGTTCTTCTTCCACGGTGTACGACGATGTGAGAGTTTCGAACACCTCGCTTGGAACGTACAGATATGCAACCAAACCAAGAGCACAACACAAAACACTCGCTGCAATCGCCGGTGTGGGCGAGTGGAAAAACCAAGGTCTGGGGGCAATCTTTCGTTCCAATTCAGCCCAAGCCAAGTTTGATCTGCCTTGATCGATATCGCTTTCAGAGACGATCTGACGAAGGTTTTTCTGTATTTTCAGTTCATGACGACAAGACGAGCAATCTGCCAAATGAGCTTCTACTTCTGAACGTTCTTCTGCGCTCAGTGTTTCATTTGCGTACCAAGGTAATAGGTCCCAAACTCTGTTGTGTTGGGTTGTGTTTAACTCGTTATTCATAACTCTTTTGTTCCTTCACCCAAGAACCCCCGCAGCATTTCACGAGCGCGAGACATGCGCGATTTCACTGTTCCTTCGGCACAGCCCACGATTTGAGCAATCTCAGCGTAGGACATGCCGTCATAGTAGGTAAGTTGTACTACGGC
>JBCDDS010000156.1:0-7940 GCA_039180185.1 Pseudomonadota bacterium
AACGGTTCTGCTGGAAACCGGAATTTTGCCGATGCAGGAGCCCGTGACTGAATTGACGTTGGAGGCGCCTGCAGGACTGATCCGAGTGACTGCGGACTGCGAAAATGGAAAAGTCAAACGCGTGTCGTTTCGAAACGTGCCTGCCTTTGCCATGCATTTGGATACGCCTCTTGAAGTCCCTGAATTAGGGAACATTTACGTCGATGTCGCCTGGGGTGGTATGTTTTACGTGCTCGCGGACGCAGACAAGCTCGGTGTATCGCTCGATGCTGCCAATGGAGCTGAGATAATACGTGTATCAGAGCGTATTCTGGCAGCAGCCAAAGAACAGCTGCATGTCAACCACCCGGAAAATCCTGACATCACGGGACCGACCATAACGCAGCTTTACGGCGCGCCGACCGATCCAAACACGCATCAACGCAACGCTGTGACCCTGTCACATGGCGGGTTTGATCCGAATAAACCGCATTCTTTGCCGGGCACGCTTGATCGATCCGCCTGCGGTACTGGTACCTGCGCCCGCATGGCGGTGTTGCATGCGAAAGGCGCGCTGAGCCTCGGTCAAGATTTTATCAATGCCGGGCCGCTTGGTACGACTTTCATTGGCCATATTGAGGAAGAAACTGAAATCGCGGGCAGACCCGCGATTGTGCCGTCCTTATCTGGTCAAGGCTGGATTTATGGCACGTCAACCTACACGCTCGATCCGAGCGATCCGTTCCAGGAAGGCTACACCATTGGCGATATCTGGGCTTGAGGTCTAACTCATCTCTGCCAGGCGAGAGACGTAACGTGCCAGCGTGTCGATCTCCAGATTGACCTGATCCCCAACAACCGTCCGACCCCAAGTGGTCATTTCTTTGGTATGGGGGATAAAGTTGATGCCAAAGTCGCAACCATCCACCTCGTTGACGGTTAGTGATGTTCCGTTCAGGGCCACGGACCCTTTGGGCGCGATAAAACGCGCGAGTTCCTTCGGCGCTCGTAGTGTCACTCGAGTGCTGTCTCCCTCGTCATGAACCTCTATCACGTCTGCAAGCCCGTCGACATGGCCCGACACGATATGACCACCGAGTTCGTCACCAACCTTAAGAGCACGCTCCAGATTGACTGAACGACCTTCGGTCCAGGTGCCCAGGTTGGTTTTCGACACCGTCTCGGCAGAGACATCGACGTCAAACCAATCTTCGCCCTTGCCCACAACGGTCAGACAAACCCCGTCACAGGCAATGGATGCGCCCATATCCACGTTTCCCATGTCATAGCTGGTGCTAACGCGCGCGCGTAGATCACCA
This sequence comes from Pseudomonadota bacterium, assembly GCA_039180185.1. Taxonomy (GTDB): domain Bacteria; phylum Pseudomonadota; class Alphaproteobacteria; order Rhodobacterales; family Rhodobacteraceae; genus Roseovarius. Next base: position 1,299 of record JBCDDS010000156.1, read on the forward strand.
CGTTGTTCCAACCCGCGTATTTCGCCAATATCTGTGATAATGCCAGTGAACATGCCAGTATTTCCTATCGGTTCGCCTTGCACCTAGCGGTCCTTCTGGGGACTGACAAGAGAGTGATGACTTGCTTCTGAGGTAACGACGGCCTTAATTTGGCCTTAATTTTGCGCAGATATCGTCACAATCGTTAAGAGCAGCTATATCTAGATGCCCCGATATGAGTGTTACTGACGCTGACAAGCGTGTTTTTTTGTTCCTGCAAGGTCCGCACGGCCCGTTTTTCGCTAAGCTGGGTCAAAGTTTGCGTGTGGCTGGTGCAAGCGTTTGGCGCGTGGGGTTCAATGCGGGGGACGCGCTGTTTTGGCCGGATAAAAATTCCTACCTTCCCTTCGCAGAGCCGCAGGAACAATGGCGAGCGCGTTTTGCCGAGCTGGTTGAAGAAAAGAAAGCGACAGATGTCGTTCTTTATGGCGATACGCGCCCGATACATGCGCAAGCAGTTGCAGAGGCACGAGACCGGGGCTTGCGTATCCATGTATTCGAAGAGGGGTATTTACGACCCTATTGGGTGACCTACGAGCGTGACGGCAGCAACGGGAATTCACGCCTGATGCAATTGAGCGTCGATGAGATGCGTCATTTGCTCGAGCGATCGGACAGTGATGCGGCGCTTCCTCCAGCGAGTTGGGGTGATATGCGGCATCACATTTTTTACGGTGCAATTTATCACTGGTTCGTAATGGTGCTGAATCACAAGTATCACAGTTTTAAACCACACCGTGCACTTTCGGTAGGACAAGAATTTAATTTATATATCAAACGCTTGCTTCTCATGCCTTGGCACTCGATAGAGCGTCGCGTTGCCTCATGGCGTATCCGGTACGGCGGATTTGCCTATCATCTCGTGCTGCTGCAACTTGAACATGATGCGTCTTTCCAAATGCACTCGCCTTTCGACACGATGTCTCAGTTTTTAGAGGCTGTAGTCGCGGGTTTTGCCATAGGTGCGCCGCGCCATCATCATTTAGTATTCAAGGCACATCCATTGGAAGACGGCCGTGCGTCAATCGACGCAAACCTAAAAAAAATGGCGAAAGAGTACGGTTTACAGAAGCGGTTGCATTTCGTGCGCGGCGGTAAGCTTGCGCGGCTTCTTGATGAGGCGCGCAGTGCCGTAACCGTGAATTCGACCGCCGCGCAACAGGTGCTTTGGCGCGGTATTCCGCTCAAAACCTTTGGTGAGGCGGTTTATGCAAAGCCGGAATTTGTGTCGACCAAACCATTGCGCGATTTCTTTGCCAGTGCCGAACGCCCCGACCGCAAGGCGTATCGCGATTACCGCCGATATCTGCTTGAAACGAGCCAAATCGCCGGGGGATATTACTCGGCGAAAGGGCGTCGCCAATTACTTCGGCAGGTAGTCGATTTAATGCTAAGCGCCGATGATCCCTATGATGCGTTGCTCAGAGGCACCGCGTCTCCAAGGCAACAGTTAAAGCTGGTCAAGTGAACGCAAAATCCGGATTTGCTAGATTTTTGGTTATTCTTCCGATAGTTTCAGGAAAAAATTGAGGCAGTACATAACAGGTCGAGGAGACCGGGCAGTGAAACTTCTATGCAAACGATGGGTGAAACCCATCGCGGCTGTTTTTGCAGTCGCGCTTTTGGCGTCTTGTGGCCTTCCACGCGTCGGCCCAAGCAAAAATGAGATCTACGAGGGCTCTGTACAACGATCAGGCGACGCATTCGTCGTTGTTGTGAATGACCGTGTGACACGGGCCACCGCAGCACAGCCTGCCCTAGGTTTCAGTTCCGAATTTCAAAACGCATCAGTACTCGGGTCCGACATAATCAGGCCGGGCGATGTTCTTGGTTTGCGGATTTGGGAGAACGTCGACAACGGTCTTTTGGCTGCAACTGGCGGAAATCAGACGCCGCTCGACCAGGTGCAGGTGGATGGTTCTGGCTTTATCTTTGTGCCTTATGCGGGCCGCATCCGGGCCGCGGACAATACTCCTGAAGGATTACGGCAGGTCATCACCGCCAAGCTGGATGAGCAGACCCCTGATCCGCAGGTAGAAGTGATCCGCGTCGCCGGCGATGGCTCCACTGTTTCGCTCGTTGGCGCTGTTGGCGCCCAAGGCGTTTATCCGATTGAACGACCAACGCGCACACTGTCCTCCATGTTGGCGCGCGCCGGTGGTGTGACGATCGATCCAGAAATTGCGCAGGTTGTAGTCATTCGCGGCAACATGAATTCGCGGGTTTGGCTGGCGGATCTCTATAGCGATCCAAAACTCGATATCGCACTTCGCGGCGGCGATCGCATCCTTGTTGAAGAGGACACACGTGCATTCACAGCGATTGGTGCAACAGGCGGACAAGCACGTTTGCCCTTCGCTGCGCCGACGATTTCAGCAATTGAAGCTATCGCGCAAGTGGGTGGCTTGCAGTCTAACGCGGCTGATCCAACTGGCGTTTTCGTGTTTCGCAACGAGCCGGCCGAAATCGCCAACCAGGTGCTTGGACGCGAAGACTTGGAAGGCGCACAAAGACTGGTTTACGTGCTTGATTTTACGCAGCCGAACGGGCTGTTCTTTGCGCGTGATTTTGCCATACGTGACGATGACACGATATATGTGACAGAAGCTCCGTTCGCTAAATGGGCGAAGATCATCAGTGCATTCACGGGTACGCTTGCTGCAGTTGGCTCAGTTTCGTCTGCAGCAGATACTATAAACGGCAATTTTTGAGCATTAACTGCGATGACGTGTCCGCCGAGCCGAGTCCGGCCCGGCGGACATATTATTTTAACGCAGGCTTTCTGAGGCAAAGGCGTATTCGACGCATTGCGGAGCTTGCCGGTTTGAAGCTTCAACTTGGGCATCCATCGGCCGACGATTTGATCGCGGTTTGGGGGCACTCACCATACGCCTATCGCGGGGAGGCAGTGTCTCAGGCGACTGGCGCATCCTTGTTGCGACTGGAAGATTCGTTCCTGCGGTCTGTTCGTACCGGGAGAGATGGGGAGCTCCCACTTGGATTATTGATAGATCATATGGGTGTTCACTTCGACGCATCTGCACCCTCAGATCTTGAAGACTTATTGGTCAATCATCCGCTCGACGATACGGCGTTGCTGAATCGAGCGCGCGATGCGATCGCGCGTCTCAAAGAGGCACATCTGAGCAAGTACAATGCATTTGATCCTGCAATTGCATGTCCAAAACCGGGCTATGTCCTCGTCATCGACCAAACACAAGGCGATGCTTCGGTCACTTTCGGTGGAGCCGATGCCAATACGTTTCGCGAGATGCTCTATTACGCACAGGAGGAAAACCCAGGCGCACCGATCCTTGTCAAAACACACCCGGAAACGGCCCGAGGATATCGGAAAGGATATTTTGGCCCAAAGGATGCTACAGATCGTATTCGTCTATACGCTGAGGAAGTCAGTCCTTGGAGGCTTTTGGAAGGCGCAATTCGGGTTTACACGGTCAGTTCTCAATTGGGATTTGAGGCAATATTTGCCGATCACAAACCGCGTGTTTTTGGTCAGCCATTTTATGCCGGCTGGGGACTTACAGAGGATCGCCATCCGAACCCGATTTCCAGGCGAGGACGGGCTTTAACGCGGGCACAGCTCTTTACCGCAGCTATGCTACTTTATCCGACCTGGTACGACCCGTTTCGCGACCGCCTTTGCGAACTTGAAGATGTGATCGATATCCTGGAGGCGAAATCCAGGGCTTGGCGAGAAGATCGGTATGGTTGGGTCGCAAGCGGCATGCGTCTTTGGAAGCGCGGCCATTTGCAGAAGTTTTTTGGCACTAATAAACGAGTGCGTTTTGCGGATCCGATAGCGCGCGCAATGAAGGTCGCACAAAAAGATGACCGACGGCATATGATCTGGGCGAGCAAGGTGGAAGCAGAGGCGGGCGGGGTTCTTGTAGAAGATGGTTTCCTACGATCGCGCGGTCTCGGAGCCGAGCTGACACCGCCGCTTTCCTTGGTCTGTGATGGCTTGGGCATTTATTATGACCCAAGGCAGGAAAGTCGCCTCGAGCGTCTGATTGCATTTCGCGCCGAGTTACGCGCTGACCAAGAACGAAGGGCGGAGAAGCTTATCAAACGCATTGTTGAGCTTGGACTCAGTAAATACAATCTTGAACGAGACATGCCAGAGTTGCCCGGCGGATACCGGGTATTGGTGCCTGGACAGGTTGAAGACGACGCATCCATTGAGAGTGCTGCAGGGGAAGTAGCATCCAATCTTGAGCTCTTGAAGATCGCACGCGAGCAGTATCCAGATGCTACGCTGCTCTATAAACCGCACCCGGATGTCGAAGCCGGCTTGCGTAAAGGGCAGATCGCTAAAGAGATGCTCGACGGGATAGGATGTACGGTGCTCCGTCGCGCGGACCCGGCTGCACTGTTGTCGCAAGTCCAAGAGGTTTTCACTATGACCTCATTGCTTGGTTTTGAGGCACTGCTGCGCGGTGTGAAAGTCACGACGACCGGTGCGCCGTTTTATGCCGGTTGGGGCCTGACGGTAGATTTGGGTGAAGTGCCAGCACGGCGAAAGGCGCGGCCCGGCTTGGCCGGTTTGGTGCATGCGGCTCTGATCGATTATCCTCGTTACTTTGATCCGGTGACGCGGCAGGCCTGCCCTGTGGAAGTCATTGTAGATCGGCTCAGTACTGGAAAAATAACCAGTCCTGGATTCGGCAATCGCGGCCTATCCAAGCTGCAGGGTCTCTTCGCGTCCTACGCGTGGCTCTGGCGCTAAAACTAACCTTTTAGCACTTCGAGCGCCTCTGCCAGATCAATAGCACCGTCATAAAGCGCCCGGCCAGAGATCGCCCCGTCCAAGGGTGCGCCGCAATCACGCAAGGCTTTAAGATCCTCGATAGAGGACACGCCGCCAGACGCGATGACCGGGATCGAGACTGCATTGGCAAGACTTGCTGTCGCCTCAACGTTGGGCCCTTTCATGGCGCCGTCACGGTTAATATCTGTGTAAATGATCGCAGAGACACCGGCGTCTTCAAAGGAACGCGCTAAGTCTGTGACGAGCACATTGGTTTCCTCTGCCCAGCCTTTTGTCGCGACTCTTCCATCACGCGCATCAATGCCGACGGCGACATGCCCGGGAAACGCTTTCGCAGCTTCTCGGACAAGATCGGGGTGCTCCACAGCAATAGTACCCAAAATCACGCGCGCCAGCCCGCGATCAAGCCAACGTTCGATGGTTGTCATATCGCGGATACCACCACCTAATTGCGCGGGGATGTTCGTCTTCCGAAGGATCGCCTCAACTGGCGCGGCATTGACAGGCGTGCCCTTGAAAGCGCCATTAAGATCAACGAGATGAAGCCATTCACAGCCAGCGTCGACAAACTCCATCGCTTGACCGGCTGGGTCGTCATTGAACACTGTCGCCTGGTCCATCTCACCTCGCAACAGGCGCACAGCTTGTCCGTCTTTGAGATCAATTGCAGGATAGAGTATCATGACCAAAGCCCGTCAAATTCAGTTTGGTCGCGGTTTGTCATGCAAAGGCATAGGATGCAACTCGACCCAACGTCATAGTTGATTGCGCCCTGCTATATGGCTCACAAAGGAAAACAGTTTCGGAGGAGAAATCGATGAAAACACTCACGACGGCTTTTTGCGCCACTATTCTTGGCGCTGGTATGGCGTTTGCTGCAGACCCGCTGGAAGGTCTCTGGCGCACAGCGAAAGATGATAACGGAAATTCCGGTTTGATCGAAGTCAAGCCCTGTGGCTCTCAGCTTTGTGGGACTTTGATTAAGTCCTACGACTCGGCCGGCAAAGAATGGGCAAGTCCAAACATCGGACGTCAAATTATCTCTGAAACTGTTAGCAAGGGCGACGGCAATTACGCCGGTAAAGTCTACAGCCCGGATCGTGGCAAGACTTATAAATCTAAGCTGCAACTGAGTGGCGATGTGCTCAAAGTAAAAGGCTGCGTTGCAATCGTCTGCCGCGATGGTGGGACTTGGAAGAAAGTTAAGTAACCACTTTTTCTATGGCGACCACGTCAAGAAATTACGGATCAAAGCCAGGCCAGTCGCCTGGCTTTTTTCTGGATGGAACTGTGTTCCGACAAGATTGTCGCGACCCACAATTGCTGTGATCGTGCCACCATAATCAACATGCGCGAGAAGATGTGCGCTGTCACTTGTCTGGAAGTGGTAGGAATGAACGAAGTAGGCGTGATCGCCTGTCTTCACGCCCTTTAGTACAGGGTGATCCGCGCCTAAGATCAAATCATTCCAGCCCATATGCGGCACTTTGAGCGATGCATATGAGGGCGTGATTTTATCCACGGTTCCGCCGATCCAGCCAAAACCAGGGGTCTCTTCGTACTCCAGGCCAGTGGTCGCCAGCATTTGCATGCCAATGCATATGCCCATGAAAGGCTTTGCTTTTTCAATGACCTGCTCTTCCATCGCTTCGAACAGCCCGCGATGGTCAAAGAGCGCCTTTCGGCAGGATGGAAATGCGCCGTCACCCGGCAACACAATACGATCGGCGTGGCGTACCACGTCCGGATCAGACGTCACCAAGACCTCGCCCGCGTCAGCTTCACGCGCCATACGCTGAAAGGCCTTCTCGGCA
>JBCDDS010000157.1:0-7898 GCA_039180185.1 Pseudomonadota bacterium
CAACAGTACCATACCTCTGCCGAGGTTCTACGTTTACGAACCATTTGATGGTAAACCTGCTACGCCAGGCAACGGTGTCATGATCGCCTTCTTGGCGCCTTCAAAAGAAACCGTGGATCTAGTACACGCTGCTGCAATATCCGCCGGGGGAACAGACCGCGGTCGCCCTGGACCACGAGAAAGGTACGGCGAGGGGTATTACGGCACCTATTTCCTCGACCTGGATGGAAACAAAATACACGTCGCGTTTCGCGGCGACGTTCTTACACAAACCTAGGGTCAGCTCCGGTCATCATCTCAAGAAAGCTACGCAATTCTCGGTAACGAACTTGAGCTTGAACGCCTCAAACTTCCTGCTTGGTGGACAATCAGAGAGTTGAAGCCAAAACAACCTATTCGAAATCCGAATGCTCCGCATTCGCATTCGTGCGTTTCGCCCGAACCCGTGTCCATGCAGTGACGTCACAAAACCTCCCGCGCGTGCAACTAGACCCGCCTCGTCGCAAGCCTTGGCAAGAACGGGCGCGTGCGAATAGAGCAAAGTAAGAGTATTTCATGATCGATAAAAAATAAACTGCACGGGACAACTTCACAAAAGAACCCCGCTCAAATGAAAACAACGCAGATCCGAAGAAAACTCATTTCGATCAGAGGCTTGAAGGTAAGCTGTTGGCAAAAGCCACTAGTGCCGATACGGGGCACCGCGTTGGTTGGCTGTACTCTTGGAACACTGGCGAACTGAAATCACCTTGGCTTGAGGAACCGCGAGAGATCCAAAAATATGAGGTGCTTTAGAGCAGAAATGTTGATCACGTCGCGTTGTCAAAATGCGAGATGTGTTGATCAGGTTTATCCACTGCCTCGATGGCAACTGGCCATAGCATGCGTTTTTCATTCATGAGGTAGGCTTGCGACTCGGAACCCGCTGAGTATCGTACTTGCAAATCAGGGGGGCTGCGTAATGCCGCGGCTGAGATGAGGACGCCAAGTCTTCGTACCCTTTAGCTGAACTGGGTAATGCCAGCGTAGTGAGGTCTTAGTCATGAATGGCTGGAAACGCCTTTCCTCGTTCGTATCGACTGTTCAAAAACCGAAGTATCCTGGGTCTGCAAAGCCGTCAGGCCAAGAAGACTCACTGCAACATCAAGCCTCGTTCGATGCGGCGCAAGTGGCGAGCGCTTTGGTTGGCTTGGCCCTGCTGGCTGTTCTTTGGGAGGCATATGTTCGTCTCTTGGATGTGTCAGCCCTTATTTTACCAACACCGTCCCGGGTTCTGTCGCAGATAGTTGCTAACTGGGACCTTCTCATTCGAAATTCCGGACCTACCCTGCAGGCTACTGTGGCAGGTTTTCTTGTTTCGTTGAGCCTTTCTTTCTTCCTCTCAGTGCTCTTGGATTTGTTCGCTTGGCTCCGCAGGGCCGTTGTCCCAATATTGGTCGTAAGTCAGACGCTGCCTTTGACCGCAATCGCACCCTTGGTCGTTCTTTGGTTTGGGTTTGGCCTGATGCCGAAGGTCATTCTTGTTGCGCTTGTCACTTTCTTTCCGATGCTGGTCGCACTCCTCCAAGGTTATGAGGCGACCGACAGGGAACTGACCTCGCTTTTGCGTTCCTTTGGAGCAACCCGTTCGCGAATCTTTTGGATCGCAAGGGTCCCGACTGCGCTGCCATACTTCTTCGCAGGTCTCCGGATCTCAATAACCTATGCGGTGGTCGCAGCCATTTTTGCAGAATACTCCGGCGCCCGTGCTGGTTTAGGAATCGTGATACTGAATGCAAAGAACAGTTTCAGACCGGACCTGATGCTTGCTGCAGTGGTTTGCTGCTCTGTCCTCACATTACTCCTCTATGCAATTTGCGCTTTGGCACAATCGCTTCTGGTCGGTGACAGATCTGGGAGACGACTCCATGTCTGAGCTTGCGATTGTGGACCTACATTTAAGTTTTGGAGAAAGTCAGATCGCTTGCGGCCTCTCTCTGAATGTTGAGCCCGGCGAAGTTGTTTCAGTGCTTGGACCTTCCGGCTGCGGGAAGTCGACACTCTTAAAGGTGCTGACCGGGGAGGTTCACGCGCAGTCCGGCGAAGTGCTCTTTCGCGGCCGGAAAGTGACTCAAGATGATGCTGTGTTTGCTCTCATGCCGCAGCGCGACGCTTTGATGCCGTGGCGCAGTATCCTCGACAATGCAATCCTAGGTTTGGAAGTGAATGGGGTAGCTCGAAAAGCAGCACGTTCAAGTGTCCTGCCAACAATGCGAGAGTTTGGTCTGGAAGGTTTCGAACATCACTATCCCGAGCAGATCTCCGGGGGCATGAGGCAACGGGCTGCACTTCTTAGAACCATCGCTGTCGAACGACCGATCATACTTTTGGACGAACCCCTCGGCGCGTTGGACGCCCTTACAAGAATCCAGATGCAGCGGTGGTTCGAACGGCGTTGGATGGAAAAATCATGGACCGCCATACTCATAACACATGACGTGCGAGAGGCGGTCACGCTGTCCGATCGCGTGTATGTTCTATCCAGACGTCCGACCAAAGTGATCCATGAGATCAAAATCGCTCTCCCGCGGCCACGGACCGACAAACCTGTTTCGGTTCAGGCGAGCGAGTACGAAACCGAAATCCTCGACATATTGGTAAGTGAAAGGGGTAACCTCCCATGAAGAAACTTCTGCACTCGATACTGTTCTGTTTGTCAGCTTTGCCTGTGCGGGCCGAAGAAACCATAAGTGTAGCTCTCGACTGGACACCAAACTCTAATCATGTCGGGCTGTATGTGGCCCAAGCGCTTGGATGGTTCGACGAAGCAGGTCTTGACGTAGACATCTTGCCCTACACCGACACCTCTTCAACTGTCCTAGTTGCATCGGGCATTGCTCAATTTGGTATTTTGGACGGCGTTAGTCTCCACACCCAACGCAGTTCCGGCGCTACGGTCACTGCCGTGATGGCCATCGTTCAGCATGAGACAGGGCGATTGGTTTTCAATGCGGACCGTAGTGAAATACAAAGCCCTTCCGATCTGGATGGATTGACCTATGGGGGATTTGGCAGCGAATGGGAATCTTCCCTTGTGGCCACAATGATCCGACACGACGGAGGGGCGGGCGAGTTTGAAACCGTCACACTCGGTACATCCGCCTACGAGGCCCTGGACAATGGAAGCATCGACTTCACTCTGGAAATCAAAACTTGGGAAGGGGTCATTGCCGACCTGACTGGTCGAGATCAAAGAGGTTTCGAATACTCAGATTTCGGCGTCCCCGACATGCATACTACCTACATGGGGGCCGACGAAACATGGCTTGAGCAGAACGTCGACACAGCATCACAATTCATCCAAGCGGTGCAGCGTGGCTATGCGTTTGCCAATGAAAACCCTGTTCGTGCCGCAGAGTTACTGATTGGTGAAACAGAAGGTATGTTGCCAAATCAAGAACTCGTTGTCGCAGCTGTTCGAGCGCTTGCTGCCGGGGGTTACCTTCAAGATCCTGGTGAAGCTGTTGGAGAGATCGATAGCGAGATGTTCTTGGGCATCACCAACTTTCTTTTTGATGAGGGGATTCTCAGGAATCCCGCCGGCGACGTTCTGACAGAGAGGCCAAACACCGAAAGTTGGTTTACCAACGCCTTTCTGGAAAGATAGCGAGGCAAAAAACTCCGAAGTGGAGACTTGCGCATAGCTCAAAGAGCAGAGTTCCACGTCGCGGACGTAGTTCCGATATCCGAGCTTAGTGTTTAAAACAGGATTGGGGGCCCGACTTGAAATTGGCTGTGATCAGGCGACTTTTGCCCGATTGGGGCACGACTTATGGACCTTCGGGAGCAGGTCCATATCCAAGTGTCTTACTTCTTCATGGCTCCGAAGGGGGATTGTCAGGTTGGACACATCGAACCGCAGCGATCCTCGCATCAAATGGATTTCTCTGCTATCCGCATAGCTATTCCAAGGGTGGGAATGCTTGGAATGCCGGCCACATCGAAGACGTTGAAATTTCCCAAACCGCAGAAGCTATGTCGGCGCTGCGGAGCTTTGAAGCTAGCAATGGGAAGGTGGCTTTGTACGGCGTGTCGCGCGGAGCAGAACATGCTTTGCTGCTAGCGACACTTATGGCGCAGAACGGTTTTCAAGGATTGCCTGACGCTGTGGCATGTTTAGGAGCTCCGGACGTGGTGTGTAGCGCGTTTGACGCGAGAAGCTACCGAGATGTCGGCGATGCCGGATGGCAGGTCTGGGATCCATCAAGACGTGCGTGGACATGGAATGGAAGCCATGATGGCCTGCTCCCATCAACTCGGATCGAGATTGAGCGCTATCCTGGTCCACTGTTCTTGTCGGTAGGGCTCGAAGACAAAACATGGTCCGCAGATATGACCCGGCGTTTAGAAGAGCGCCGAGCGAAGCGGCAGTTACATGTTGAAGCACATTACTATGCTGGTGAAGGTCACGTTCCCGGAAGCGAAGGAGAAAACAAGCATCACGAGCTGCTTTGTTCATTCCTAGAAACGGCACTTCAAGGTTGAAGCACGTTTGCCCTTAGATGGTGCGTCTACTGATTGATTAGCTGTCGGGCGAGAATAATATTAACATAATAAACCTTATCCGCACTTTAAATTTGTTTGCTAAACCACTGCTTTTAATTTGTAAAAAGGGCATTTCTAGTAGTCGTGTAATCATGATTATGTTAATTTACTGAGTTGATGAACTCAGAAATTAGTTTCAAACCCACCCTGTCTTTTGTGGCGATCAAATGGGTCTCATGTTTCTGCGTCATCTCTCGGATCGGAATTTCAGTGACCGACTTTTTGATCAGACTGCTGTTGCATAGGAACACGGCGACACCGATACCTTGTAAGACAGCCTCGTACATGAGTGGGAACGTCGCCATCGTCACCGTTCTTTCGAGAGCAATGGCATGGGACCGACACGCGTTTTCCAGCAACTTCCTCGTCAAGGAGCCTCTTTCCGGAATAATAACCGTTTCCTCCTTTAAGTCTTCGAGAGATACGGATGCCTGCGCGCTAAGAGGGTGTTCATTTGGACAGTAAAGAACGTATTCGGCGCTCTCAATGTGAATGCGCTCCCATGCATCGGAAACTGGTGCATCTGTGATCAAACCTACATCGGCCAATCTGTTGCGGAGCATATTCGTCGCGGTCGACCAGTCATGAAGGCCGAAGTTCACCTGGATGTTCGGAAAGCGTTGCCTGAACTTTGCGATAATCCTGAGCGCCGGTTGCGGTGCGTTGCCAATGACGTTCAAGCGACCGTTTTTCATGGCATTGAAACCTTCAAGACGCTCTGAAACCTCGACGTCCAAAGACACCATGCGATCGGCGAGATCATAAAACTCTTGCCCTGTGGGCGTTAGCTCCACCCCGTCTCTGCCGCGGCGCAACAGAAGCGTGCCGACGGTTTTTTCCAGATTGCCAATATGCTGGGTGATAGTGGATTGCGTCACGCCCATGCGGGCCGCCGCAGCGGAAAAGCTACCCTCGCGGACAACATAGGCGAAGGCGATAAACTGATGGTGGTTGGGGCGCATAGAGCCTCCTTTCGCGCAACCCATAGACCCCATCGGTTTCACTAATATGACGTCACAAAATTGTGGCTCAGCATCAGTAGCCCTGTGTCAACGAATGGGGGAATCGCATGGCTGGCCTGTCGATCTCATCGGTGACCAAACGCTTTGGGGACACCGAGGTGCTGAAAGGTGTAACACTGGACGTCGCGGATGCGGAGTTCGTGTCGCTCGTTGGGCCGTCGGGGTGCGGGAAGTCGACATTGCTGCGCATCATCGCAGGTCTTGAGGATCCGACCAGCGGCGACATTGCGATTGATGGAAAAGGCGTCACCGGGACGCGCGCGGCGGATCGCAACTTGTCGATGGTGTTCCAATCCTACGCGCTTTATCCGCATCTGACCGTGGCCGAGAACATCGCTGTGCCTTTGCGGATGCGGTCTTTGACAGCTACGCAACGGCTGCCTTTGATCGGCCCTTTTCTTCCGGGTGCCAAAGATCAGCGAGCCGAGATCGCTACGGCGGTGCAGAAAGCGGCCGAAATGCTTGAGATCGGCACGCTATTGGATCGCAAGCCCGGCCAACTTTCAGGTGGGCAGCGTCAGCGGGTCGCCTTGGGCCGCGCCTTGGTGCGGGATCCTGCCGCGTTTCTCCTGGATGAGCCGCTATCCAATCTGGATGCCAAGCTGCGGGTCCAAACCCGTGCCGAGATCGCGCAGCTACACCGTCGCCTGAACGCGACATTCATCTACGTGACCCATGATCAGGTCGAAGCGATGACCATGTCAGACCGGATCGCTGTCATGATGGGCGGAGAGATCCTTCAATGCGACGCGCCCAGTGTCATCTATGAAGATCCCAGCGATATCCGCGTGGCGGAGTTCATCGGTTCACCAAAGATCAATATCCTGCCGGTTGAGCTTTCCAATGCCGAGTTAACACTGTCGGGACGTGTTTTGGGTCGCGTTACTGAGTCCACGCAAGCTGGCGTATTTCAGTTGGGCCTGCGCCCCGAAGCTTTGAAACTCACGCAGGCCGAGCCGATGATGGCCGGCAATGTCGCCCATATGGAAAACCTCGGGTCCGAGGTTTATGCGCAAGTCGCCTTGGCCGATCAGACTGCGCGCGTGACCCTTCGCGCGGCCCCTGCCGAGCGTCACAAGTTGCAATTAGGTGCGCAGGTCGGTTTGGGCTTTGATCTGAAGGATGGCCTGATATTCGACGTGGATGGCAAACGACAGCGGCGCCTGGAAGTTGCCGTAACGCACGCGCGAGAGGTGGCCTGACATGGCTGCGATTGACGCGCCAGCCGCTGCGCGCGCGCCGCGCGAAGTGAACCGGCAGGCTCGGACAGCCTGGGGTTTGGCCACGCCGGCGCTGGCATTGATGTTCTTGATCCTTTTGGTGCCGGTTGTCGTTGCGGGCGTCTTGTCGTTTACGAACTACTCGCTTGGAAACTCCGGCTTTGACTGGGTGGGATTCAAGAATTACGACCGCCTGTTTTCCCGCTCGACTTATGAGAAGATGTTCGTCGCGACCTTTACCTATGTGGCGGTGGTCGTGCCGGTCTCGGTTGCCCTGGGGCTGGGCGCGGCGCTGCTCGTGAATTCGCTGGGGCGGATCGGGGATGTCTACAAGACGATCTATTTCCTACCGGTTATGGCGACATTGCTCGCGATGGCGATTGTTTGGGAATTCATGCTGCATCCGACGATCGGCGTAATCAATCAAACGCTTGAGCTGTCCTGCGGGACCTTTCTTGAGGTGATCCCTTTCCTAGGCAATGGCTGCGCCGATGGTTTCCCGCTGTGGCTCGGGGATCGGGACTACGCCATCTGGGTGCTCTGTTTCATCGGCATCTGGCAAGGCTTTGGCTTCAACATGGTGCTCTACCTCGCAGGGCTGACGGCGGTGCATCGCGAGCTTTACCATGCCGCCGAAATGGACGGTGCCAAAAGCGCGTGGGAGCGGTTTCGGCTCGTCACATGGCCCGCGCTTGGGCCGACAACTGTGTTTGTGGTGACAATCTCTTGCATCCGCGCCTTTCAAGTTTTTGACACGGTCGAGGCGTTCTGGCCGCAGGGGGGCGGGCCCAACAAGTCCACCTATGTGATGATGTTTGCGATCTTTGAGAAAGGCGTGCAACAGAACCTGATCGGGATCGGCTCGGCCATCACCATGCTGTTTCTGGTCTTCGTGATGTTCCTCACCCTGATCCAGCGCTGGTTGGTCGAACGCAAGGTGCATTACTGATGACGCGCGATATCTGGAAACACATGATCCTGATCCTCGGCGCGATCATCGTACTGGCGCCGTTCTACATGATGCTCAGCTATTCCTTCAAAAGCCCCGGCGAGATTGATCGGGGTGTGGGCG
>JBCDDS010000158.1:0-7888 GCA_039180185.1 Pseudomonadota bacterium
CATCTTCGCTAACGACGTCGCCACTGCCCGTTCTTTTGCGGCAAAGCAACAGAATGGCCTTTTCCGCGGCGGATTTATCCCAATTCTCAAGTCGCCCAAGTACGTGACTTGCGTCCGATGGGGTCGGACCGGAAACCTGAACCAAACCGCGATTGATCAAGCGACGCAGAGCGGACCCCTCTAACCGAGTTTTGAGGATTTTGCCCAACGGCTTGGGTGTCACCTCGATGCGGCTCAAGAGCGCTGCGTCCTTTGACGCGATGCCATCCGCATTGATCCCTTCAACCTTACGCACGAACCGAGCATCATGTTCCCCTGGTGTGGGGCTACGCAATTGTTCATCGAGTACGATGTGAACTAAATCTGGTGCGTCCAAGGCCATAAGGCTCACTGGCACGACGCGACGAGGCCCCAATCGAAGCCCGCCGGCGAGCCCCTCGTCAATCACGTGCACCTCGCTATCGCCGCCAAGGCCCGTGGTTCGCATCGCAACAGCTTCCACCATAGTGCGCCAGCCGCCAACCTGCGCTCCAGCGGGATCAATCGCGGGCTTACCGTCGCGCAAGACAGCAACATCTGTTGTCGTCCCACCAATATCAGAAACCAAAGCGTGATCCGCGCCAGTCATCCAGCGCGCGCCCACAATACTTGCGGCTGGTCCACTAAGGATGGTTTCGATTGGGCGTTCCCGCGCTTGTTCTGCAGAGATTAGTGCGCCATCGCCACGCACGACCATGAGCGGCGCGTTGATACCGAGCTCAGAAAGCTTGCTCTCTGCCTTCTCGATCAAACGTGCAATCATTCCGATCAGGCGCGCGTTGAGCAGCGCCGTCAGTGCTCTTTTAGGCCCGTTCAGTTTTGCGGACAAATGATGCGAGCAGCTTACGGGGCGGCCAGTGACATTCGCTATAATTTCCGCAGTGCAAAGCTCATGCGCTGGATTACGCGTGGCAAATTGTGATGCAACGGCAAAGCCTGATGCGCCAATATCAGTCTCTAACCAGGCCAAAAGTGCCTTTTTGTCGAGTGGCACCACTTCTCCGCCTGCATGGTTGTGCCCCCCCTGCAAAAGCAGTGCAGGATCGCCCGCGAGGGCTTCGCTAAGTCCGTGACTGGCTAAATCCTTTTCACCAAAACCAATGTATACAAGTCCCACGCGCCCGCCCTGACCTTCGACCAGCGCGTTGGTAGCGAGCGTTGTTGAAAGTGATGCCATACCAATATCTGCAACATCTGCGCCGCTTTGGGTCAGAACTGCCTCGATCGCACCACCAATACCGATTGCCAGATCGTGCCTTGTGGTCAGCGCCTTGGCGCTTGCAATGACGTCTTTTTCATCACGGATCAAAACTGCATCCGTGTATGTGCCGCCAGTGTCAACGCCCAGAAGCAATGTCATAGGAAGCCCTCAGTTCAGAGGTTTGAGGCGGCATCTAGCCGCGCCACTGCCCAGCGCGCTGCGTCGGCAACAACAGGATCGGGATCGTCAGCCAAACCTTGCGCCACATGTCGCAGCGCCCCCTGACCGGAATTGCCGATGGCGTAGAGCACATTTCGCACAAAGCGATCCCGTCCAATTCGCTTGATCGGAGAACCAGAGAATTTGGCCCGGAAACTCGAGTCATCCAGCGCCGCGAGCTCGTCAAGTGGAGGCGCCATCAGATCATCTCGCGCCTCATATTTCTGCTCACGCGCTGAGACAGCGAATTTATTCCAGGGGCAAGCAGCTAGACAATCGTCACAACCATAAATCCGATTGCCCATTAGCGACCTAAGTTCCTCATCAACCGGGCCTTTGTGCTCAATCGTCAGATAGGAAATGCAACGACGCGCATCGAGCTGATACGGCGCGGGAAATGCATTCGTTGGGCAGGAATCGAGACACTTTGTGCAAGATCCGCAGCGATCAACCTCTGCCCCATCGGCGTCAATTTCAAGGGTTGTGAAAACCGAGCCGATGAAGAACCAGCTGCCAAGCTCGCGACTGACCAGATTTGTGTGCTTGCCCTGCCAGCCCAGACCTGATGCCTGACCTAGAGGTTTCTCTGGAACAGGCGCGGTGTCTACAAAAACCTTCACATTGCCGCCGGCCTCTGCGATCAGCCAACGCGCCAAGCACTTTAAGCGTTTTTTCAGTACGTCGTGATAGTCTCTATTTCTGGCATAAACTGACACTGTACCGATCTCTGGCTCATCCAAAGTTCGCATCGGATCATATTCAGGCGTGTAGCTTTCGCTTAGCATGATGACTGATTTTGCTTCTGGCCAAAGTTTCGCAGGATCGCCGCGCCATTGTGAACGGTCTGCCATCCATCCCATGGATCCATGACGACCCTTACGCAGAAATTCCTGCAAGCGTTCTGCGACTTCGGGCACATCCCATGGTCTACAGATTTTGCAGGTCTCAAAATATTCTTGGCGCGCCTGAGCCACTAGACGCGATTTCAGCGACTTGGGCTCAACACGCTCACTGGCAGGACGTTGAAAATCTGAAGGATGCAGGCTCATCGCTCAAAAATCCAGATCTGCATAGTGCGCCGGCGGTGGGAAACCTGGCACTTGATCGGCCAGAATGCCGCGGAAGGCCGGTCGCGATTTGATCTTGGCATACCAATCCTTCACCGTATCAGAGCGATTCCAGTCTACGTCGGAAATATAGTCCAAACTCGATAAATGCGCCGCCGCCGCGAAATCCGCCAGGGTCATGACGTCACCCGCCAGCCAGCGGCGATGATCGAGCAACCATGCCAGATAATCTAGATGAAACTTGATTGCGCGCGCACCTGCTTTGACATTTGTGCTATCCGGAAAGCCCTTGCTCATCATCTTCTTGTTTACACGCTCATAGAGAAGTTTGGATGTAACCTCTTGATGAAACTTATCATCAAACCACGCGACAAGCCTGCGCACTTCATACCGCGCATCTGCCGCCTTCGGCAGTAATGGCGGTTCTGGATAGCGTTCCTCAATATATTCGCAAATCGGCGTGCTTTCGGGCATGGTCTTATCGTCCATGCGTAAGATAGGAACTTTACCGGCCGGATTGCGGCGTAAGAAATCTGCATCCGCTTCCCAGTACCGCTCATCCACCAACTCGCACTCGATCTTTTTTTCGGCAAGGCACAAACGGACCTTCCGACAAAACGGAGACAGCGGAACATGATAGAGTTTGGCCATCAAAGCCTCAGCATCCCGATTAAGCTGCCACTGAATGCCCTGAAAAGACGTTCAATTCAATCCTCGAAACACGCAGAACGACCATCGCGGCGAATCGTGGCTGCCCCGTCCATGATCTGACCGGTACGTTTGCGCACGAAACTGCTTGGCTTTGAAGCGGAGCGATCCTTGGGATTCGGCAAGACCGCCGCTAACCGGGCGGCTTGAAGATCCGAAAGCGCTTCAGGTCCTACATCAAAATAGTGTCGCGCTGCGGCCTCGACGCCAAAAATCCCTTCATCGAACTCGGCCACGTTGAGGTAAACTTCAATAATGCGCCGCTTAGACCAGAATGCCTCAACCAGTGGCGTGATCATCGCTTCCATGGCTTTTCGAGTCCAGCTGCGTCCGTGCCAAAGATATAGATTTTTCACCACTTGCTGGCTGAGTGTAGATGCGCCGCGATTGCCGCCATCATCGAGCGCATCGCGAATTGCCATCATGTCAAATCCCCAATGTAGACAGAAATTGGCGTCCTCTGCTGCAACAACGGATCGGGCCATGGCAGGGGCCACTTCGTCGATCGAAACCCATTGGTGATCAACACTGCCAAGACGATTTGCCTCCTGGCGCAGGTAAAGCGGATCAAAAGGCGTCAAGCTGCGATGGGCGAAGACTGTTACTGCGACGACAATCACAGCAATCAGGCCATAGCGCAAAACTACACGCCGTAGCCACGTCAGCGGTTGTGTGACGCGCCGGAGGATATTGTTCCGCGTTTTTGGCTTTGCTTTCTTCTTCGCCATGGCGGTTTGCTATAGCCCGCAAACCGTTACGTAAACAGCGCATTTTCCAAGCAATTTCTGCACAATTTCAAATGACGCGTTGGGTACAGGTGACAAATGAACCGAAAAGATTCATCCCTAGGCTAACACCACGTGCTATGGACGCTCAAAATGAGGCCGCTGAGCAGATGCCGCTTTTCCATCTTGTGATCATTGCTGTGGTTCAGGGCATCACAGAGTTTTTGCCTGTTTCCTCGTCAGGTCACCTAATTTTATTGCCACATATCACCGGGCTCGATGATCAAGGGCAGGCGATTGATGTGGCTGTGCATGTCGGTACGCTTTTCGCCGTAGTTTTGTATTTTCGTGCAGAGGTCAAAATAGCCATACTAGGGTGCTTTCCGCTGATGGTTGGCAAGATGGATAGCCCGGGCGCGAGGCTGGCACTCTTACTGTTGATTGCTTCGGTGCCTGTCGTGGGCCTCGGGTTGATCCTAAAACTCACAGGCCTGAACGAAGCATTGCGCTCAATCGAGGTGATCGGATGGGCAATGCTCGTTTTTGGCATGTTTCTCTACTGGTCTGATCAAGTCGGCGAGACAGATAAGACTGAAGCGGATTGGTCAATCCAAGATGCCATGATCATCGGCATATGGCAGGCGGTCGCATTGATCCCCGGGACATCTAGATCGGGCATTTGCATCACAGGAGCCCGCTTTCTTGGCTACAACCGTCATGATGCCGCGAAGATTGCAATGCTGATGTCGATCCCGACAATCATCGCCAGTGGCACATTTCTGGCCGGAGAGACCCTTGCGGATGCCAACATGGCACTGTTGAAAGACGGCGCTATTGCGGCTTTCTTTGCCTTCCTCGCCGCCTTGGCGGCATTGGCGATTATGATGCGTCTTTTG
This sequence comes from Pseudomonadota bacterium, assembly GCA_039180185.1. Taxonomy (GTDB): domain Bacteria; phylum Pseudomonadota; class Alphaproteobacteria; order Rhodobacterales; family Rhodobacteraceae; genus Roseovarius. Next base: position 4,856 of record JBCDDS010000158.1, read on the forward strand.
CGCAGCGTCTCGTTTACGCCCTACGTCTACTACCGCATTTTTCTGGGCGGCGCTTTATTGATCATCGCCTACAGTTAGAGTGTTATCCGGGCGCCTTGTCGTAGCGGGCAGAAGGCCGGTACTTCCACAAATATTCAGGTAAAACATCCCGCATCGCTGTCGGCGCGATGCCTATATCTTTTAGGGTCTTCGCGCCAGCGCTCACGACATTATCGCGGCCGAGGCTGCGCACCTGATCAGCGGTAATTTGCGCCGGGATCAACCCGCCACTAAGACTCTGGGCTGTTTCCATGCCAAAGGCCATGATCCGTGCAATCGGAAAGGGTATGTTCACAATCGCACGATTGCGATCAATCACGCCAAGCATAAGTTGCATCAACTGTTTAAAGCTCAGCGCCTCAGGACCGCCAAGTTCATAGGTTCCGAGATCGACTTCGCCTTCCACAGCCTTGACCGTTGCTTCTGCGACGTCGTCCACGAACACCGGTTGAAACCGCGTGTCCGCACCGACCACAGGCAAAAGTGGATTCAGCTTCGTCATCGCAGCAAAGCGATTAAAAAATGCATCCTCCGGACCGAAGATCACCGATGGGCGCAGGATCACGGCCTCGGGGAAATGGTTCAGGATCGATTCCTCGCCTTTGGCCTTCGTCTGGCTATAAATGCTGTCGGACGACTTATCAGCACCAATCGAAGAAATGTGCACAAGATTCTGAACGCCTTTTTCGGAGCTGAGGCGCGCGATGCGTTCGGCTCCCTGATGCTGGATCGCGTTGAAGTTATTCGGTCCCGCGCGATCAAATGTGCCGACACAGCTTACTGTAGCCTGGGATCCTTCCAGGGCCGCAGCCACCTCCTCTTCATCGCAAATGTTGCATGCAGTTAGCGTCACCTGACCATCTGCACCAAAGGTTTTCATATCCTTGGCACGATCAGGTTCACGAACGGCCACAACCACGTTCCAGTCAGCATTCACCAGCCTGCGCACAATATAGCGCCCAACGAAACCGGATCCGCCAAAGATCGTAGCCTGTTTGGTCATAAACTCATCCGCCTAATAGTTCTGATAACCAGGATTTAGAGCGAACTGCGAATTTCAAAAGAGCCAAAGCAATTGCTTAAGGGCAAACAGTCAAACTCAATGCCAACCACTTAATACGTCGTTTACCAAGTCTTCTCGTCGATGAATTGATTTAACCGTTTCTCAATCGCGCCCCGTGTACGCCCCTTCCAACACTTCGGAATGGGAATGAAATCATGGCAGATACACCTGAAGATCAAATTCGCACCGGCACTGGCGCGGCAGACAGTATTCTAACGGGCGACGGTGCGGACTCCGTCTTTGCCGGCGCAGGCGACGATACAGTTCAATCCGGTGGCGGTGACGATTACGTCGAAGGAGGTGGCGGGCGCGACGAACTAGTCGGAGACATCGCAGACACGCAAAGCTTCGCGCCAAAATCATTTCGCATCACGGAAGACAATGAGCTTTCGCTAACGCTGGATTCAGAGAACTCCAACAATCAAAACGCAATTGGCATCTACAGCGTAAATCCGGAGACGGGCGCGATCAGTGATGTCAGATTTGTTTGGGAAAATGCCTCGCTCGCAGGGTCAGGAGGCGATCTGATCGCCGGTGAGACAAATGTTTCAATCCCAGTAAGCGCAGGTGAAGAAATCGGGATTTTCATGGTCTCGGACGGATTTTCTCAAAACGATTTTGGTGAATTTCAAATTGGTGAATTTCAATTTGCAACAGCTGATGGTTCTCCAGGCAATACAAACAGTCAGACCCCTTTGGTCCTGCAATTTGTTGACGCGACAGGACAAATCAGCGTTGTAAACGGCCCTGTTTTTCATGCTACAGCAACAGGCGTCGAGTCCGCGATCAACAGCGACGGTCAAGAGCACGCGACAGGATTTGCGCATAGCGACGGGACCTTGCAAATCAGTTTCGATGATGGTTCCGAAGAATCGGGTGGTGTCGTAGTTTCGTTCGATGCGGGTGCTGCAAACACGGCGTCAATTCTGAATGACCACAATGTCGAGGATCAAACCGTTGCAGGCGATGACCGGCTTGAGGGTCGCTCTGGTGAAGACGTCATTACAGGGCACGGTGGTGATGACCTTTTGGTTGGCGGTGGAGCAAGCGTTGAATGGGAGCTGGTAGATGGCAAATGGGTCTACTTTGGCGACCGCGTCAGTCAAACAGCCGATCCTTACATGGTGGCCGATGGCTCCGATGACGTGATCACAGGTGGTGTCGGTGATGACGTTCTACTTGGAAATGCGGGCGACGATACTCTTTACGGCGGCAGCGGCGAGGACCGAATTAACGCTGGCGTAGGCGATGATGTCGCCTTCGGCGGTTCCGGTGATGACGTGGTGAATCTTGAGCAGGGGGATGACTATGCTGAGGGCGGACTTGGTGCAGATACGATAAACGCAGGAGACGGCGATGACCTAATCTATGGCGACGACAAACAAGTCAACCTGTTGAGCTCCGGCGCGAACGACGCATCCGGCTTCACATCATACGCGCAAGACGGTGTTTGGGAGCTTCAAAACAACGCGGATACTGGCATGCCGGAGATCTCTCAGAAAGTCGAAACAGAAGCCGACACAGCCTATACGTTCAGCATAGATGTAGCCGCAAACCTGCCTGCTGGTGTTACACAAGGTACTGTCGAAGTGATCTGGAATGGTCAGGTCGTTGATACGATCACATCCAACTCCGGTACCTTCGAAAGTCACACGATCACGATAGATGGCACTGGTGGCCCCGGTCAGTTGGCGCTGCGAAACGTGCAAATCGGGGAAAACGTATCTGAAAACACAGGGCCAGAAATCAATACAGACACGCCCATATTCAGCTACTCTAAGACCGTTGATGTCGGTGGAGAAAGCGTTGACATCAATGCCTTCGCACCAGGTCAGGCAAAGCTTTATCAGGTGATATCTGGACAGCTGAAAGTGTTCGACCCTGCGACCAGCGAATACCTAGACGCCGGTGCGCCAGCAGCGGTTAAGGTC
>JBCDDS010000159.1:0-7886 GCA_039180185.1 Pseudomonadota bacterium
ACCACTGATCGACGGGAGCGGGTTTAATTTCGCGAAGACGTAGAGAGACTAAATTTGGAATTCAATTACCGCTCGAATGAATAAGAACACCGTCAATAACTTTCCGACTTCTCGAAACTTCTGTTCCATGAATGCGTCAGAATCTGGACGGATGTTTGGAGCTTGAACAGCGGCATTGGCAAGAATCAAAGCACGCGTCGAGTGCGGGTAATGCACTCTCTTGAAAGCAAAAAATCGACAAATTGCGGTGTGGCCGTCGGACGATCGGGTCTTATCCGTATATCTCTCTGAGAACCTTCTTTTGCACTTTTCCCATGGCGTTTCTCGGTAATTCTTCGACGATGATGAACTGACGAGGACATTTGAAACCGGCCAAAGAACCCTGGCACAGAGAGGAGAGCTCTTCAACGTTCGGTGAACTCTCCGCCTCGGGCACAATCAAAGCGACCACGCTTTCTCCAAAATCCGCATGAGGGACACCGATTACGGCACTCTCTTTGACACTCTGCTGAGCATCAAGAATCAACTCTATCTCTTTGGGATAAATGTTGTAGCCGCCTGAAATAATGAGATCCTTATCGCGTCCGACCAGATGCAAGTAGCCATCGCTATCTATCTTGCCCAGATCACCAGTAATAAAAAACCCGTCCTCGCGAAGCTCCGCTGCTGTCTTCTCAGGCATGTTCCAGTAGCCTTTGAACACGTTGGGACCTCGCACCTCAATCTGACCAATTTCACCTTGGCTAACCGTATCTCCCGTGCTGGCATCGGTGATCTTCACTTCAATACCCGGCAATGGCATACCAACCGTTCCGGCGCGCCGATCCCCATTATAAGGATTTGACGTATTCATGTTGGTTTCGGTCATTCCGTAGCGTTCGAGGATACGGTGGCCTGTTCGCTCCTCAAATTCAGTATGAGTTTCGACCAAGAGGGGCGCGCTACCGGATATGAACAATCGCATACTTGATGTGAGATCTTTTGTGAATCGAGGGTCATCCAAAAGCCGAGTATAAAAAGTTGGAACGCCCATCATGGTTGTTGCGTTAGGAAAAAAACCGATCATCTGGTCCAGATCGAATTTTGGCAGAAAGATCATTGTCCCTCCTGCCACAAGTGTCACGTTAGTGGCGACGAAAAGCCCGTGCACATGAAAAATCGGCAGAGCGTGAAGCAGCGAGTCAGAAGCGCTGAATTGCCAATACTTCGCTAGCAGTTTGGCGTTTGAGAGCAAATTTTTATGCGTCAGCATCGCTCCCTTCGAACGCCCAGTAGTGCCTGAAGTGTATAATAAAGCTACAAGATCGCTTTCTTCACAGTCCACTGTTTCGAAACGATCTGGTTGAGTACTTGCGAGTTCCGAAAGCGTGCCCGAGCCGTCTGCATTCAAAGTTGTTTGTTGCACTTGCAAGTCATCACAAACTGACGCGACAGCACTTGCTCTCGCTGTGTTACTGACAAAAATAGACGCGCCACTATCCTCTAAGAAGTAGGAAATTTCCTTGACCGTGTAGGCAGTATTCAGCGGTAGGAAGACAACACCGGACTGTACACAAGCCGCATAGAGCAACAATGCTTCGGATGACTTATCGACTTGCGCTGCAATCCGGTCACCGGGCTGCGTACCCAGTTGTTTAATCGCATTTGCGAACTGTGCAGAACGCTTAAGGAAGAGATCGTATGCAATTGACCCGCCATCAGGCAAAATCAAGAAGACGTCTTTCTTCCCCTCGTGCTTTACAAATAGCTCATCAAACAGTGGGTTCGGCATCCGTTGCACTTTCGCTGCATAACCTTTGGCCAACAAAACATGGCGCCAAAAGTTTACTACAGCGAGAATTACGGATTTGCCATCTGCAACAGCACGTTACCCGAGAACAAAAGCTACTTCTTGATGTCGCCGGATGGCAAAAATCGACCATCATAAAATTCTGAGCGAGGTCGAACCCAAACAGCTCCTTCTTTATCGTCATAAATGACAACAGGCACTCTATCGTTTTCGTTCACACCCTCGGCGACGACGCGGTAGTATTGACCTTTTCGATGCCTGTGAGTTGGCTGCCACGCTTGAACGAAAACGGTAGCAAAATCAGGAGTGTTGTTTTCGGATCGCCGGAAGTATCCAATTAAGCGGCTCAACATGCAATCATCCTCTCGTCACACTGAAAGAATCGAGCCGGTGACGTCGTTGGGTCGAAATGTAGTACATCCCTTACAGCCACTTTCGTAAGCCTGCGTGTAGATATCCTTGAACGCTCCAAAGGAGATATCTTCCGGGCAATTGACAGTTTTGGATATGCCACTATCCACCCACCTCTGAGCGGCCGCTTGCATGGTGATGTGATCGCTGGGCGTGAGATCCTGAGATGTGACAAATGCATCAGTCAATTGCGCCTCCCGTCCGAACAGCTTGCGGTACAAAGACAAAGCATAATCCTCTATTTCCACAACTGACTTTGTACCTTCCGGATTTGTGATTAGTCGTTTGAAAGAAAACGCAAACACAGGTTCAATTCCCGAAGAGACATTACCTGCGTACATCGACGTGGTTCCGGTGGGGGCAATTGTGGTCAAAACTCCATTTCTGAGCCCGTTTTGGATAATTGCACGCCGCGTTTCCGGTTCCAGTCTTTGGATCATCGGTTGTTTTAAGTGTTGCGCAGCATCGTAAAGCGGAAATGCACCTCGTTCAGCGGCAAGACCGGCAGATGCCAGATAAGCTTCATTTTGAATAACACGCATCCAGCGTTCGGTTTCCTCGACGGCCTTGTCGGACCCATATCGTATGCCCAGCATGATCAGCGCATCGGCAAGCCCTGTAACGCCAATACCAATGCGTCTTTTCGCTCTGACTTCTTTTCTTTGCGCCTCGATCGCAAAGTCGGATACATCGAGTGCATTGTCGAGCAAGCGTACGGCGATGCGCACATGAGCACGCAATTCATCGATGTCCATGATCGCATCAGCTTGAAAAGGGTGTTTCACCAGACGCGCCAGATTGAGTGAGGCCAAAGGACAGGCTCCGTTGGGAGGCAACGGTTGTTCCGCACAGGAATTTGTAGCCGAAATCGTTTCAAGATAATTGAGCGAATTGAGAGTGTTAATACGATCAATGAAGAGTACGCCTGGCTCAGCCGCTTCGTAGTTGCGCGCCATGATTGTCTCCCACAAATCCTTGGCGTCGATTTGACGTATCGTAACTCCGTTCCAACACAACGCCCATTTCGCGCCCGCCCGTACGGCGTCCATGAACGCGTCTGTAACCAGAACTGAGACGTTAAAATTGCGAAGTCTAGCTGGGTCGGTTTTGGCGTTCACGAACGCTTCTATATCAGGATGGTCACACCGTAGGGTTGCCATCATGGCACCGCGCCCCATCCCGCTTACGACCATTTTGCAAACGGCGTCACATATTTCCATAGCTGCGACCGGACCAGCGGCAGGGCAATCCAAACCCTGCACGTAACCTCCCCTCGGACGGACCGTTGAGAAATCAAACCCGATGCCGCCTCCCATTTTCATAGTCAGCGCAGCCTGAGTGGCCACTTCCATAATGCCCTCGACGGAGTCAGTGATACTTTTCATAACAAAAGTATTGCAGAGCGTAACGTGTCGCTTGGTGCCAGAACCGGCAAGGATGCGTCCGCCTGGCAAGAGTTTGTAGCTTCGCATCGCATTGAAAAACATATCCGTCGCGGCATCACGATCAGACTCACACTCTGCTTGCGCTAATCCTGCTGCCACTCGCAACCATGTGTCATTTACAACCCGGTCAATGATCCTGCCTTTGGACTTGTATCGGTATTTATTTTGCCAAATTTGTCGCGCGATAGGGCTCTCAACAAGCGTTGATGGTTTTTTGATTTTTCTTTCTTGGAACATTGGCCCCCACCTCATGTTGGATAAGAGCCCCGGATATATCTTGAGTTGATTCAATGGGTTAATTTAACCAAAAATTTTCGAAATATTTGCGATTGATTAACCCTTTTGTGTGTTGGGATAGAAATTAACCATTTTCTATCAACCAGTGGATGTTTTTTGCCAATATTTTCAGCGTTTTAACCAATGTTAACGACGCTGACCTACGACCACAAAAGTTAACTGCTTGCGCCACAGGTCGCTGCGCTTTCAATAGCAATTCGCACCAACAGATAGACTCAATTTGCCATAGATTTCGGGTATTTTTGCGCACCAGACGCAATGAAAATTTAGTGAGGTTTAACCGTTCACGCGTAGTACCTGTGCTTGTGTAACGAGGAAATGAGGTACCAAGTGAACAAACTCTACGCATGTCTTGGGTCCGGCAATTGCTTCAAGCCGTGGCTAATAATGCATCAGCTCAATATACCTTTCGAACTTCAACTTGTGGACGTCCTTAAGGGCGAGCAGAAGTCCGACTGGTATCTGGACATCAATCCTTTGGGTGTCGTGCCCTTTCTTATTACTGATAGCGGAAGTGTTATCGGAGAAAGTAATGCGATGCTGTGGTACTTGGCTGAGGGAACACCTCTTATGCCGACAAGCAAGAAAGAACGTGCTGAGGCACTGCAATGGATGTTCTACGAGCAATCGAAACTTGAACCGTTCATTTCGCCTGCCAGGTTTTTTACAACAATTTTACCTCATGAAGAAGAAAATCATGCCGAAGACATTGCAGTTTGGCAGCAAAAAGCACGGCCTGGATTGGACCGCCTGAATGCCCATCTTGAACAACGCGACTTCATGCTTGGCTCAGGTTACTCGATCGCTGACATCGCTATGTTTGGTTATGTCCACGTTATGGACGAAGCCGACATAGCAAGTTCCGACTATCCTGCGATTTCTCACTGGATATCTCGAGTGAAGAGCACGCCAGGTTTCAAACCACTGAGAGAGCTTGGACAAAAACAAGAACGAGTTGCTTAATCCAAAGCAGGAACGTGAGCGAAAATCGGTTTCAGAATGCGCAAATCCAAAACGGCAACAATGGCAATCACAATGGCAAATACGTCTGCAAAATCAGTTCAGTCCTTTGTTCCTGATCTCTTTGTTGCAGCCCGGGGTTTAAAAACCCCAACCTGGGTTTACGACATAGACAATTGCCAGATTGTCTATGCCAATGACCGGGCTTGTCATATGTGGCAAGCAGAAACCGAGGAAGAGCTTTGCGCGCGTAAGCTTGGAGAAGATATGTCACCGGCTGTTGCGCAAAGACTCAAACAGTATCAGTCGGACTTCATAGATCAGGATGCCAGTTTTCACGAAATGTGGACACTGTATCCTAACGGCGTTCCTACCAGCGTTATGGTGATGTACCGTGGCTTTCGTCTCTCGGATGGGCGGATGGCCATGCAGTGCGAAGTCCTCGGGGATGCAGAAGAGTCTCCTGAGAACCTGCGCAGCGCTGAGGCGCTCTTGCACACTGATGTTATGATCGCGCTGTTCGGTATGGGTGAACCTTCGCTGTATATGAACCCTGCCGCGCACAACGCGTTTCGCGATGCACATGCGCCTATGCGGGATTTGTTTGTGAAAAGTGACGATTACGACCTCATGATGTTCCAGCTGGATGGACATGGTGAGTACCGCATGCTGGCGCAGGTTAAAGTGGTGAGTGGCAAGCGTTGGTTCGATCTATCCGCGAAGATTTGCAAGGATGCTGTGACGGGCAAACCTGCGATACTGCTCACCGCTATTGACGTGAGCGAACTCAAAAACGCTAAAGACAAAGCGAAATATTTAGCAGACCGAGACCAACTCACTGGCTGTTACAATCGCACGTTCCTGCATCAACACATGGCGACTTTGCTTGATGCAATTCCGAAGCAAAATACGCTGCTCTATTTTGACATCGATCACTTCAAACATATAAATGACACCTTCGGCCACGAAGCTGGCGACACAGTTTTGCGGATGATCGTACAACGCGCCAGCGAAGTCATTGCCCCCGACGATTATCTTGTGCGTCTCGGCGGTGATGAATTCGTTGTGCTTGTCGATCAGTGCAGAACCGAAAAGCAACTGGAACGGTTAATCAAACGCCTGATCGGTGCTCTCTCAAAGCCGGTTACCTTTGGAGCTTCTCATATCGCAGTCGGCGTAAGTCTTGGCGCGGTGGGTTTCAAAACCGACCAGGATGACCTTGAGACCGTTTTACGCAAGGCCGACATTGCGCTTTATAACTCCAAAAAAGACGGCCGCGGGTGGTACAAAATCTACGACGACGAAATGGGGCGGGCTGCGCAAGATCGCCAGCAGACAGAGAATGAAATAAAACTTGCACTCGATCGCCGCGAATTCATTTTGCACTATCAGCCGAGAATAGACCTCGCTAGCGGCAAAATTGCAGCCTTTGAGGGGCTTGTTAGATGGCAACACCAGGAACGCGGTTTGGTTATGCCGGGTGCATTCATTCCGATTTGTGAAGAAACTGGAATGATCGAACAGCTCGGTCAGCAAGTGTTACATGCAGGTTTCGAGCAGGCGCTCGAATGGGGCAAGAAAGGTTTCGACTCTCACTTCTCGATCAATGTCTCTCCTCGACAGTTTGCCGAGGACAACCTTATCGAGACTTTGAAAAGTTTCTCTGAACAACCCGATTTTCCAAAGGGTAAGATTGAATTGGAGATTACGGAAACTGTTCTTATCGGTGATCTTGATAGCATCGTACGAAAACTCGAACAGATAACGGAAATGGGATATAAAATTGCGATCGACGATTTTGGCACTGGTTACTCGAACCTGTCCTACATCTCCAAAATCCCGTTGAGCTGCATAAAGATCGACCGATCATTCATTGATCAATTACCAAAAACCGGACCGATCATCGGGTTGATTTTGGCACTTGGAAACCAGATCGGCGCGACTATTGTAGCCGAAGGCGTGGAAACCAAAGAGCAATATGATTGGCTGAAAGACCACGAATGCGATCAAGTGCAAGGCTTCTACATTTCCAAAGCGGAACCGATCTCAGACTTCGAAGACGAGATGGATCGAAAATACGGTTAGGTATATGATTTTTTTATTATTTACTAGCTAAAGCGATCAGGTTTAAAGGCACTAAGGTCATCATTTAGTCGTTTGCCTGACACTAGCTGCGCGATGATCCATCCTGTCTTTGGTCCGCCGGTTAATCCCACGTGATCATGACCAAATCCAACAAACGCACCGCGCACGCCGGGCACTTCTCCGATCAATGGCAATGAATCAACAATTGAGGGACGGTGACCCATCCAACGCTGCGTGTACTTATAGGACAGATCCGGAATAACACGCTTCAAGTGAGCCTCAAAAAGCCGATAGGGCGCTTCGGGCGGCTCTGACCCAAATCGCCCATACCCCGTCATACCAGCAAGCCTTATGCGGCCGTCCATAGGTGTGATCACAAATTTACCTTGAGATACCATCACCGGAGAACGCGGCATCACCGACGGCTCCCACAGCTCAAGATGAAAACCGCTCTCCGCTTGCAATGGCACATGTAGTTTAAGCTTTTCTGCAAGATTTTTAGACCAAACGCCTGCGGTCAAAACCATCGCGTCGCAATCGATGATCTCACCGCCAACACGCACACCTGAAACACGTCCACTTTCCTTGGCGACGTCATTCACTTCTGCTTTGATAACACTCGCGCCTTGCTTTTCAGCATGTTTTGCAAGGGTTTTCACATAGCGACCGGGGTCGCGGATGCGCCCATGGTTGGCCAACACGGCCGCATGCCCAATCGCATCGCTGTAGATCGGATCGTACGCACGAAAAGCTGGGCCATCGAGTTCACTAAACGAAAAACCGCTCTCGCGACGGATACTCCAAGAAAAATGATCAGCCAGAAAAGCTGCACGCGACGTGTAGCCATAAACGTAATCGCACGGCACGATCCAGTCCTCCGCACCAGTACCTTTTGCCAA
>JBCDDS010000160.1:0-7874 GCA_039180185.1 Pseudomonadota bacterium
ATAGCATGCGCATGCGGACTTCGGACAAAGGCGGCGTAGGCCTGGTTCTCCATACGGATGTCATCGGTGTACCGGCCTTTGCCAGTGATGAAACGCTTGTCTTCTTTACGCGCAACGCGGGCTCCAATTCCTTCGCTCATGATTGTCTCCCTTACTCTGCTGCTTTCGCCATGCCAGACATCTGGTTGGCGGCGTCATCTATGGCTTTGACGATATTGTGGTAACCGGTACATCGGCAGATGTTGCCTTCTAACTCGTCCCGGATTGCTTCTTCGGTAAGTGCCTTGCCCTCTGACTGATACCGATTAACCATATCGATCCCAGACATGATCATACCAGGCGTGCAAAATCCGCATTGCAATCCATGGTGGGCGTTAAAGGCCGCCTGCATAGGATGAAGTTCTTTACCGTTCGCCACGCCCTCAATGGTGGTTACGTTCGCTCCTTCGAGCGACACTGCCAACATGGTGCAGGCCTTCACCGCGCGACCATCGACATGGACCACACAGGCTCCACATTGGCTGGTGTCGCAACCGACATGCGTACCGGTCAGTCGCAGCTCCTCCCGCAAGAAATCCGCCAACAGCGTGTTATCCGCGATATCCCGGCTCACACTCTTGCCGTTGACCGTCATGCTAACTTTGCTCATATCGTCCTCCCTTTCAGCGCGTCGCGCGCGTGTTGTTCAATTGATCAATTCATTCAGCCGCTTTGGGCCGCGTCTCGTTCAAATGGGTCTGAAAATTCTCGAAAAACTGTGCTGCAAGCTTGCGCGCGGTCGAGTCGATCAATCGGCTTCCCAAACGAGCGAGTTTACCACCGACTGTGGCGTGCACTGTGTAACTTAGGATTGTCTCACCACCATCGTCTTCCAACACGACATCTGCGCCGCCTTTGGCAAATCCCGCAACGCCACCAGACCCCTCGCCGCGTATCGTGTAGCTCTCTGGTGCGTTGATATTTGTGAGTTCCACGTCACCTGCAAACTTGGCCTTAACCGGCCCGATTTTTTGCACGACGATCGCGGATAATTCAGTGTCTGATTTTTTTTCAAGCTGGCTGCAGCCGGGAATGCACTCCCTGAGTACTGCATCATCGTTAAGCGCGCGCCACACCTGCTCGCGCGGCGCGGAAATCCGGTGTTCACCGGTCATGTCCATTGCTGGGCTTCCTCCTCGGAACCTTGCTAGGTATTAGAGTAGCTTACCCATCGCCACGCTGAAATCAAACAATTTTAGAGCGATCGGCAGCCAATCAGTTGACCAGGTTACCTCTGGCCAGAAACCGATCGCGCAAACCAGGATCGCCCAATGCTTCTGAGAGGTTGAGCAAGCTGTCCAAAGAGTGACATGCGTGAAAACTGTCTACATGTCGCAGTAGTGTTTTTATACCGCCTGCCTTTGCTAAAAATCCGTCAAAGCGGAGAAGTGGATTCAGCCAAATAAATTTACGAGAAGAGCGAGCGAGACGAGCAGCTTCATGTGTGAGCCGCGAAAGATCGTCCCGTTCCAGGCCATCGGTAATCAGAAGCACAATCGCGCCAGAGCTTAAAACCCTCCGTGACCAGGTCTTATTGAATTTTTCCAACGCTGACCCAATCCGGGTTCCACCTTCCCAATCTGTGGCCTCGCTCCCAATCTTTGCTAACGCAATGTCAGGATCGTCGACGCGAAGTGCACGCGTTACATTGGTCAGCGATGTGCCGAAGGTAAATGCGTGAACGTGGCCCCATTCAGGTTCTGTCGCATGCGTAATCGCATGAATGTAACGCATTATCATGCGCGAATAGGTCGACATCGATCCCGAGATATCACAAATCGCTACTAAGTCCGGTTTGCGCTTGAGTGGTGCCTTTCGCGCAATCTCATTTATCTCTCCCGCCCGACGACAAGCCTTACGCATTGTCGTGCGATGGTCTGGCCGATAACCATGCCGGTTTGGGCGACTGCGCCGCGAAAGAAGCGGCGTAACTGGCAAAGTCAATGCTCGGACGGCCCGTTCTGCCTCGGCCAGCTCTGATACACTCATCTGTTCAAAATCCATGCGCTTGAAGATCTCATTGACGGACCAAGTAAGCGCAGCATGTTGGGTTATCTCTTGTCGTGGCCTTTGCGTGTTTGACGGAGGCGGCGAGCCTAGTGCATCCTCGGCCCGCCTTTGCCCTGCGTCCGGCAGGGGGGGCGGTGTATCATCCGTCATTCTTGGTGAGAACATCTGCAGCAAATTCTCCAAGAACTCAGGATCGCGCCAAAACATCGAAAACACTTGGTGAAACACCTCAAGATGATCGGCACGCGTGATCATCGTGGCGCGAAGCGTGTGATAGAAATCCACTCTATGCGAGAATCCAGCCGCCTGAACTGCTTCAATCGCAGTTTCCACCTGCGCCGTTCCAACTTTCAATCCAGCCTTGCGGAGTGCTTGCGCAAAATGAACGATGTTTTCGACCAGCCGTCCTTCACATGTTGGCGCAGCTGCTGCCATTACTCGACACCAGCCAAGATACCTTTTGCCTCGTCTAACAAACGGGTTGTCTCGGCCCCGGCTATACGTGCGATGTCGTCCTGATACTTGAGAAGGGCGCCAACAGTATCTGTGATCACGTCCGGGGATAGCGCAACAGCATCAAGCGCCACGAGACAGCGAGCCCAATCGATGCTTTCGGCTACGCCAGGCGCCTTGAAAAGATCCTGTCCACGCAAAGACTGAACAAAAGCCACAATCTCTGCTGAGAGCGCATCTGTCGCCTCCGGTACACGCTTGCGAAGTATCTCCAACTCACGGTCGAAGATCGGATACTCAACCCAATGATAAAGGCATCGTCGTTTCAGCGCGTCATGGACCTCGCGTGTGCGGTTTGAGGTCAAAACCACAACCGGTGGCTGCTGCGCAATGATTGTGCCTATCTCGGGGATCGTAACCTGAAAATCCGAAAGTATTTCAAGAAGGAACGCTTCAAAAGGTTCATCTGTGCGGTCCACTTCGTCAATTAACAAAACTGGCGGACCATCCGGATGTGATTCCAACGCTTCGAGCAAGGGACGTCGGATAAGAAAATCGTCAGAAAAAAGCTCTGACTGCAGACCCTCGCGATCTGTTTTACCTGCCGCCTCTGCTGTGCGGATCGCGATCATTTGGCCCGCAAAATTCCATTCATAGATCGCGGTTGATGCGTCAAGGCCTTCATAGCACTGCAGTCGGATCAACCTTCGTCCCAAAGCGGATGCCAAGACTTTGGCGATCTCGGTCTTGCCGACACCGGCCTCACCTTCGAGAAACAAAGGCTTTCCAAGTGTAAGAGCAAGATAAGCAACAGTCCCCAGATCACGTCCGCAAACATAATTCTGCTCGCCAAGCAAGCCGATCATTTCGTCAATACTTGCGGGCATAATCTGCACGACATTCTCCTTATCCGCCGATCAAGACATAAATGCACTGATCAGGTCTGTCCACGTACCGATCGAGCGGCCCTTGCCGAGCAAGCTCTGTTGCGCCATGTTTTAAGACAGCTCATGTTGAAGAAAACACCAGCCAATCGCGATCCGCTTCAAGCGTTGCTCGCATCACCGGAGCCAGCTGTTCTTGCCGTGATCGCTGGAGTGGAGGGACCTTCATACCGTCCTGTTGGTGCCATGATGACTATCTTCAGCCCGACGCAAAGAGCAGGCACTCTGTCCTCCGGCTGTATTGAATCTGATATCGCGTTGCATGCGATGGACGCCTCAGACGCCGGAAACCCCCGCATGCTGCGTTATGGTCTTGGCTCACCTTTTATGGATATAAAACTGCCTTGTGGCGGCGGGCTCGACATTCTTCTTATTCCAGAACCGGATCGAACCGTTCTGACACTGCTCGTCAGAAATCAAGCCGCTAGAAAGCCGTGCTCTCTGATGATCGACATTGAAACAGGTCTTATGCAAATTGTGGATACTGGAACGACTGGGCGCGACGGGAAAAGCCTTTGTGTTCGATTTGAACCCGACATTCGGTTTTTGATATTTGGCAAGGGCCCTGAAGCCAGTACTTTCGCAGCTTTGGTGCAGTCCGCAGGCTATTCGAATTTACTGCTTTCGCCAGATGACGAAACTTTGGAAGATGGGGCCTCGTCCGGATGCGACACCAGACACATGAGAGAACAAGTTTTTCCGCAAGATGTTTTCGTAGACGAACACACGGCTGTTGTTCTGTTCTTTCACGACCATGAATGGGAACCTCCTATACTGGCTGGTGTACTCGAAACTTCAGCGTTCTATATCGGTGCACAAGGCAGCCAACGCGCGAGCAACGAACGAAAGATGGCACTAGATGCTATGGGCATAACGGATGAGGCTTGCTCGCGTCTACACGGACCAGTCGGATTGATTCCTTCCGCCCGAGATGCCGGTACGCTTGCCGTTTCAGTTTTGGCGGAGATTCTGGCCAAGGCGATGGTGCGAACACCTTGAAAATCGCAGGCATACTGCTCGCCGCAGGTGCGTCACAACGCTTCGGCATCGACGATAAACTGCTCGTGCAATTGCAGGGCCAACCGCTGGTGACACATGCTGCGGCAGCTCTCAAAGCAAGTGAGCCTGATGTTTTGATTGGCGTAACCCGCACATCAAGCGTAGCCAATGTGCTGGTCGGCTTTGAAAATGTGATTTGCCACGAACCCCGCGCACAACAATCCGATAGCCTCAAAGTCGGTTTGAAACGAGCGATTGAACTTGGGGCTTCGAAGGTCGTGATTGCTCTCGGCGATATGCCCTTCGTAAACGAAGAACTTATAAGGGCCGTCGTCGATTGTTCCACAGATTCGAGCCCAGCCGCTGCATCGGACGGAAAGCGCTCCATGCCACCAGTTTGCTTTCCAAGTGCTTACTTTGACGATCTTTTGGCGCTGAAGGGTGATCGCGGCGCTACAGAATTGCTCAAGAATCTGCCTGCGTGCGCGATCATAGAGACCCCTGACCTCAGACTATATGACGTCGACACTCCAGACGCGCTTTTGAAAGCAGAAAGAATTTCCGAACATGCGCTGTGAAATGAAAAGTCGTCAGCTTCGAATTGAAATCTTAAGGTTTGGCGCTTTCCAAAGAGGGATTACACTTTGCTGTTCACCAAATTGGACGCGGTGCGTTTTCCAGTCTTTCGCGATCCAAAAGAACCTTTGATCTGCGAATGCATCCGCTATGAGACAAATTGACAGGTATTGGAACGAAGCATCGCAGTCAGTTGCGAGTTAAACATCTAATCGAAAAGTTTAGTATTCGATATCACGAAGGCATTGGCGAAAGTTAACTTCGACTACCTTCTGTTTGCAGCGCTCGATCCGTGCTTTTTTCGTGATAGTCCATGTAACCACGACGTATTGCGATTTGATCGGCTATGAACTTTGCATCATGCCAAACACCCCAGATAAACGATGACCCCCTACGACTCTGCCACGGCAGCCCAACGAAGTAGAGCCCCTCCACTTGACTGACACCTCTTTGATGGATCGGACGCCCGTTGGCATCAAACGTCTGAGCATTCAGCCAACCAAAATCAAACTTATAGCCTGTGGCCCACAAAATCGTGTGTATTCCAGACTCTGCTAAATTCAGGCGCCTAACTGGGTCGACAACGTGTTCAGGGTCAGGCGGTATTTTTCGGGCCTCAGGTTCAGACGGCAAGTCCAAACCATTTCTCTCTGCGTAGGCGTCGCACTCATCGAGTAATGATAGGTAATAAGCGTCTCCTTTATCAAGGTTGGTCTTCAGATCATTGGCAAAAGATACCGCACCATCGTCGTAACCGTTTGCCATGCCGAGCAATGTCATGCCCCTCTCCGCCAGTCGCCGGAAATCTATGGTCTTTCCGCCATTCGCGCCGCTGACTGCTATAGTGACATGCTCTGTTCCAGGACCTGGAGTGTCTGCATTCCATTTGCCCAAAACCCCTAGCCACCAAACGTTATCGCGCCCGCGATAGCGTCGCGGTGGACGATCATGTGGACCGATGGAGAGAAAGACTTTACGGCCTGAGCTCATCAACTCCTCTGCGATCTGCACGCCGGAGGAGCCACCGCCAACAACAAGAACAGCACCCTCTGGCAATTGATCAGGATTGCGGTAGGCGCTCGAATGGATCTGCAGAAGTCGGGCATCATCAGGGATCAGGGGCGGAACAACCGGGCTCTGAAATGGTCCGGTTGCCGCAACCACGTGGTTCGCCTGTATGGTCCCTGCGTTTGTTTGCACTACGAACTCACCGTTTTGCGGATCGACCTTGGTGACCTCAACCCCGGTGCGTACCGGGGCGCCTAGGTGTTTGGCATAAGCCTCAAAATAAGCGGCAACGGTTTCCTTGTCGGCGAACATCTCGTCAGCGCAGGAGAATTCCATATTGGGAAAGCGATCGTGCCATGCGGGTCCATTGGCAACAAGAGAATCCCAACGCCCGGTGCGCCAACGCTCAGCGATGCGATCCCGTTCGAGCACGACATGATCTATGTTCAACGCTGACAGGTGCTCGCTTGTTGCGATACCGGCTTGTCCCGCGCCAACGACGACCGTGTCAAACTTCTCCATCAAAGTGCTCCTACGGGAAGTGAATTGCCAAAACTTAGCAGAGGTCACTTTTTCGGCGACAACGAAAACCGAAACCCTTGCTTGGCCTGACACTAAGCAGCAGAATTAGGGCAAGCCTAAGCCGAGATGAGGCAGCCGGTATTTTCGCGCTTGCATTTCGGGTGACACCTTGGGCGTGATTTATTAAGGAGGCCGCCTTGGCGCATACCCGCATACGCCCCTTCAACACCCGCGAAACCTATCCCGAACAAAACCTCGACAATGATCTCGCCCAGGCAGTTGTCACCGAAGGTGGGCGCATTGTCTGGATGCGCGGACAGTGCCCGCAGAATCTCGATGACGCCAAGAACATCGAAAGCCACGACCCTATCGAACAGACCCACAAGGTCATGCAAAATATCCGGCAGCTTATCGAAGAAGCTGGTGGACGCATGGAGCATCTGGTGAAGGTCGTGGTTTACATCACCGACGTGCGTCATCGCGAGGCCATCTACCGCACAATGGGTGAATATATACAAGGCGTTCACCCGGTATCAACCGGGCTTGTGGTGCAGGCGTTAGCACGGCCAGAATGGCTTGTAGAGATCGACGCCACAGCGGTGATACCTCAATGACGTTTTCCTGCGTTGCACGCTGCGCACAGACTGGGATGTTCGGTGTGGCGATTTCATCTTCTTCGCCAGCAGTGGCAGCGCGCTGTTCGCACGCGCGGGCGGGCATCGGTAGTGTGGCCACTCAGAACGTCACGGATCCGTCGCTTGGGCCCAAGGCATTGGAGATGATGGCAAGCGGAGCATCTGCATCTTCTAGCGTGGCCCATCTACAGTCCACTGAGACCAATATGGCTTACCGGCAAGTGCTGGCGGTCGATGCCAGCGGTGAAACGGCTATTCATTCTGGGGCGAATGCGCTTGGCATTTGGACGCAAGCTTCGGGGCGAGACATAGCTTCTGGCGGCAATTTATTAGCCAATGAAAATGTACCCTCAGCGATAGTCGCGGCGTTTGAAGCATCAACCGGACATCTCGGCGATCGGATGATTTCCGCATTGCGTGCAGGTCTAGCAGCAGGAGGCGAAGCAGGACCGGTTCATTCCGCGGGGCTAATGCTCGTCGACAGAGTTCCTTGGCCCGTCGCGGACTTGCGCTGCGACTGGACGGATGATTGCCCTGTTGAAGCAGTTGCAGCTGCATGGGAAATTTACAAGCCACAGTTGAATGCATACGTGCAGCGTGCGCTCGATCCGAGTGCTGCCCCCTCTTATGGCGTTCCGGGAGATCAATGATGACAGACATGACCTTCGAAAAATGGAAGGCCGAGGCC
>JBCDDS010000161.1:0-7652 GCA_039180185.1 Pseudomonadota bacterium
ACCGTCGCCAAGAACAAGATCCAGCAATTTGACAGCTATGCTTCGTGCGCTTGGTTCTTTCATGCTCAAGTCATTGCCTTCAAACAAAAAGCGCGTATATCAGGAGCATAGTAGTAAGGAAACCCTATCGTGGCAGACGACTCCAACATCGTTCCTTTTCCAAGAACGTCTTCGGCCGAACCCGAACAGGATGTCCAGCCTAGGGAGTTACCAGAGGCGGCCAAGCGCGCTCTTGCAGAAGCGGAAGAGCGTCGAAGAAAGGCGAAGGAAGCTGAACTTCCTAAAGAGCTTGGCGGACGCCAAGGTCCAGAGCCTGTGCGTTACGGCGATTGGGAAAAGGACGGACTAGCGATAGATTTCTAATTGCACTCAGCAAAGTGCTGACTAAAAAGTTACTTTAGCACGAGGTCTGCAAATTGTCCGTTGCCTCTGTCTGAAGTGAAACGAAGTGTCTCACCCTGCACCATAACTTCTTGGCAGTTGGCTCCTAGGTCACGTTTGCCCCAGTACAAATCGCGACAAAAATAGCCCGCATTCCACTCCCAAGCACCGGTTACAGGAACTCCGAAAGCCTTGCCTTTAATTTGACCACCGGGTGTAACAGTGAGTTTGATCCCGAAACGTGTAAGCTTCTTGTCTTCGATGAGTTGGACGAAACCTGTACGGTCTTCGACTTTGGAAAACCCATCGGCCAAAGCTGGCATGGCCAGCATCGAAACTGCTAAAGCAACAAAGAAACTGCGCATCTATCCCGCTCCGTTTGATTGCTCTTACTACGAAGTAGATCGTATGTCGGATCAAAAAAGTGTGACAAAGTTCCACTTGAGAGCATTCAAAATGAACCAACTCTCCCCGTGGCTCAATATTTTAACTCTGAACGCACGTAACTCGGTCGTTTTTCGCTCAAATGCTAAGATAACCCAAGCACGTCAACCATATCGTATTCACCTGGGTTTTTGCCCAAGCCCCAAAGGGCTGCTTTGAGAGCACCGCGCGCGAAGACTTGTCGATCAGACGCAATATGGCGCAGAATTATGCGTTCTCCTGGTCCTGCGAACAAAACGTCGTGTTCACCAACAACGTCACCGCCGCGAATAGCGTGAAACCCTATTTTACCATGTTCGCGCGCACCGGTTATACCGTCACGTCCACGATCTGAAGCGTCTGATAGCTCGACCTTCCGTCCTTCTGCAGCAGCCTCCCCCAACATCAGCGCCGTACCAGAGGGGGCGTCAACTTTCTGATTATGATGCGCCTCGATCACTTCGATATCGAAGTCCTCATCAAGCGCTGCTGCGACTTTTCGTGTGAGCTGCACCAAGAGATTCACACCAAGGCTCATATTGCCCGCTCGAATGATCGTAGCATGGCGTGCCGCAGCGGATATTTTTGAAAGTTCTGCGTCGTCCATGCCTGTAGTCCCGATCACGTGAACCAACCGAGCTTGTGCGGCAATGCCAGCGAATTCGACGGAAGCCTTGGGTGAGGTGAAATCGACAACGGCATGTGCGTTGGCGAAGGTTGCAAGCGCGTCATCGCTGACGCCCACGCCTAGAACCGCGCCGCCCATTGCAACCCCTACATCTTCACCAATCCAATCATGTCCAGGCTGCTCTAATGCGCCGATCAGCTGGGCTTTGTCTGAAGACGTAATGGCGTCAATCAGCATTCGCCCCATGCGGCCTGATGCACCAGTTACGACAATTCCCGGGAGTTCGGTCATTACACTGTTCCTAAATTGACTCGGCACTGCATAACGTGGTGGTCGTTGCTTGGCAAAGCTTTGAAGACGGCTTAGATGCGTGAGCATGGCAAAGAACAAGTTTCATCAGGGTGGCGGGCCTTCTCAAAGGCAACTTCGCGTCGGAGAACTCATCCGCCGTACGCTGTCCGATATTCTTACGCGCGGCGAGGTGCATGATCCGGATTTGAACCGATTTTCCATCACGGTTGGCGAAGTGCGATCATCTCCGGACCTGAAAGTTGCCACTGCTTATGTATCGCCACTCGGCGGCAAGGGCCAAGAGGACGTTCTCGACCTGCTTCATAAGAACAAAGGAGAGTTACGGCGTATCATAGGCAAGAAGCTTGAACTAAAATACTCGCCAGAACTTCGATTCCGGCTAGACGAGACTTTCGATCAGCTTGATGAGACCCGACGGCTATTTGCGCAGGAAACGGTACGGCGGGATGTGGAAAACTAGTTACACGGCCATAGTTGCTTTTCTGATCCTCGCAGGTCCGCTTTGGGCGGTGGAATGCGACGTGGTCACATTTGAGAATGAAGATTTCTCCGTCTGTAAGGTAGACGCTTCAAGCCAAGAAATAAGACTTTTTCTTAATGACCCCAAAACGGACGAACCTCTTGGCAGTTTCGGAAATGTCGAGAACCTTGTTAATGAAGGTGGCGAGCAACTTTTGTTCGCTATGAACGGCGGCATGTATCATCAGGATCGCAGCCCTGTCGGACATTATGTTGAAAAAGGTGTGCCGCTAGCACGTCTGATCACCAATCCGGGACCGGGTAATTTTGGTCTGTTGCCTAATGGTGTGTTTTGCGTCCGTGAGGACCGCGCGGATGTTTTTGAAACCCTCGCTTTTGAGGAGCAATCGCCTGAATGCAGGTTTGCTACGCAGTCTGGGCCGATGTTGGTCATCGATGGAGAGCTGCACCCCCGGTTTTTGCCGGATAGCGACAGTGTGCACGTCCGCAACGGCGTCGGCACCTCCGCAGATGGCTCAGAGACGTGGTTCGCCATTTCAGAGGAAGAGGTGAATTTTCATACATTTGGACGTTTCTTCCGGGACCATCTGAAAACCCCAAATGCACTTTTCCTAGACGGTAGTATATCTAGGCTTTTTGCGCCTGACTTAAATCGTCGTGATCTGGGTTTTCCGATGGGACCAATCGTGGGTGTTGTTGGTCAGTAAACCTGCTTGATTGAATTGACAGCTAAAGCACGCTGAGTTACGTCGCCGCTCTCAAGAAAACCCATGGATCAAGCGCATGGCACGCAAACGTAAAGGTCGTGATGTTTCCGGCTGGCTTGTTGTGGACAAGCCTGCAGGCATAACGTCCACGGCCGTCGTGAACAAGGTGCGCTGGGCTCTTCAGGCCAAAAAGGCAGGACATGCTGGCACGCTTGATCCTGAGGCGACCGGAGTGCTTGCTGTGGCCTTGGGAGAAGCAACAAAGACAGTTCCATTCGTTACAGATGCGCATAAATGCTATCGTTTCACGGTGCATTTTGGCTCCGCTACCAACACCGATGACGCCGAAGGTGAAGTGATCGCACAAAGCGAAGCACGACCCGATGACTCTGCAATAAAAGCCGCACTAAGTGGTTTTGTTGGTGAAGTACAGCAGATCCCGCCAAAGTTCTCGGCAATAAAAATCGACGGAGAAAGAGCCTACAAGCTCGCCAGAGATGGCGAGGATTTCGAAGTGGCAGCGCGACCTCTTTGGGTCGACTCACTATTGCTCATTGATCGGCCTGATCCAGATTCCGCAGAGCTCGAAATGGTGTGCGGCAAAGGGGGCTACGTTCGTTCCATTGCGCGTGATCTTGGTGAACAAGTTGGTTGCTACGGTCATGTCGGTTGGTTGAGGCGTCTATGGTCCGGGCCTTTTCAAGTGGAAGACGGTTTGCGTCTTGAGGAGATCGACGCGCTCGCGCAATCACCCGCCCTCGATGCCCGTTTATTGCCTCTAGAGATAGGCTTATCGGGTCTGCCAAAAACCACATGCGACACTGCGAGCGCGGCACGTTTGCGCAATGGCAATGCAGCCTCGGTACATGCGCGCGATCTTAGTTATGGCGATGAATGTTGGGTCGAGAGTGATGGCCGGGCGATTGCGGTGGGGGTTTACCGAGCAAATGAAGTTCAGCCCAACAGAGTGTTTAATGTCGCCAGAACAGAGACTGCCGATGACTGATGTAACCAGACAACATGACCCGGGCGGCAAGGTTCGTTTGCGCTTACCCGACGGTGTAATCGGCAGCGCTCAGTTTTCCCAATGCGGTCGTTACCGCCAAGCGCTTATCCGGGACTGGACACCTGAGGGAAAAGCACCGCGTGCGATATGTTTTATTGGGATGAACCCATCTGTTGCGGATGCAGAGGCTTCCGATCCGACCTGTCATCGTGAACTAATGTTTGCGCGCGACTGGGGCTACACCCGCTACTTAAAGGGAAATGTGCTTGATTGGCGGGCGACATCACCAAAGGATATTCCGCATGCGCTGGAACTCGCCTGTAGTACTGAAAACACTCCTGTCTTGGTGAAAATGGCAGAGGAGGCTGAACTGGTCGTAATGGCGTTTGGCAAGCTTCATAAACGCTATGTGGATGTCCTGCGGAATACGGTTGAGGCCGTTGCCGCAACTGGGCGACCGCTTAAGTGCTTTGGCCTAAACCAAGATGGTTCGGCCAAGCACCCATTATACTTGCGAAAAGACAGTACGCTCGTCGCGTTTCCTTTTGGCGAAAACGCTTAGGTTTCATCGTGTTAAGCAAAAAGGGCGCGCCTGAATAGGGCGCACCCTTTTAAAGGATCAAGCGGGCTTGGCTTATTCTTCGCCCAACTGCAGCGCTACGAAGCGTGGATCGCCAGCACGCCGCACGAGCAGTAAGATAGACTTGCGTCCTGCTTCTCTTGCCTCGGCGATACGGTCTTCAAGGTCTTTGATCGTGTTCAGCTTTTGCTGCCCCGCTTCGGTGATCACGTCACCCGCGCGAACGCCTTCCTCGTGAGCCTCTGACAACGTGTCGATGTCCGTCACGACTAGCCCGTTTGCCTTTTCATCAAGCTCAAGTTGCGAACGAAGTTCGTCATTTAGTGGTGTCAGCTTCAGGCCCAAAAGCTCTGCTTCTGCAGGCTCTTCTGTTTCGCCACCTGGCTGCGCTGCGGGAACCACGCCTTCTGCCGCTTCACGACGACCAAGCGTTACTTTCAGCGTCTTGGTTTCACCTTCGCGGAAGACCACGACACGAACGGTTTTACCGACTTCTGTATTACCAACGCGACGGACAAGACCACGCGTGTCGCCAACGTCAAAGCCATCAAATTGAAGGATCACATCACCAGCAAGCATGCCGGCGTCTTCGGCTGGGCCCTCCGGTACATCCGTGACAAGAGCACCAGCTACTTTTTCAAGCCCGATCGCTTCGGCCACGTCATCGGTTACATCCTGAATGCGAACGCCAAGCCAGCCGCGTCGTGTTTCGCCGAACTCACGAAGCTGATCGACCACGCGGGTCACAACGTTTGACGCCATGGAGAAGCCAATTCCGATAGAACCGCCATTCGGTGACAGGATAGCCGTGTTCACACCGATAACCTCGCCGTCGAGGTTAAAAAGTGGGCCACCGGAGTTACCGCGGTTAATCGCGGCATCGGTCTGAATGAAGTCATCATAGCTCCCGGAAAGCGCTCTGTTTCGGGCCGACACGATGCCAGCGGAAACGGAAAAGCCTTGGCCAAGTGGGTTGCCCATTGCCATGACCCAATCGCCAACGCGTGCTGTATCGCTGTCGCCGAATGGCACATGTGGCAGAGGTTCATCGGTTTCAACTTTCAAAAGCGCGATATCCGTCTTTGGGTCCGTTCCGACAACTGTAGCCTCGAGTTCCTCACCTGAGAAAAACTCGATGATGATCTGATCAGCGGATTCAATTACGTGATTATTGGTTACCACGTAGCCATCTTCGGAAATTACAAAGCCGGAGCCGAGCGCCGACGTGCGACGAGGACGGTCGCCGTTTTGATTACGATCTTGGAATTCACGGAAGAAATCCTCAAAAGGTGATCCCTCTGGGACAATCGGTGACTGGTTGGTTCCCTGTGCCACAACGGTTGATGTTGTGATGTTGACCACAGAGGGGCTTACGCTGTCTGCGAGCTCAGCAAAGCTATCTGGACGCGCTTGCGCGACGATTGCCTGTGCCAGCACCAGCGCCATAGCGAGCGCTGTAAGCCAGAATGCGCGGATCGTTCCACTGTGCGTCGAAGGACGGGATAGAGTTCTGGTTCTCAAGGGTACACTCCTGATCTCTTGACAAGAACACGCATCCATGCGGGCGCGTTTGTTTCTCTAACTCACAGACATGTAGGTGCATCGTGTGCAATCACCAAATACGCAATCGCTAACGCAACAGTCTGTCACGGGTATTTGAAAACTCTGTTACATATATCGAAAAACCGGCCTTATGCACCGAGTGATTTCGCGCACCAGACAAAAAACACCCCGATCCCAAGCGCCACAAGACCCATGATCCGACGTTGATCTTCTGGCATTTCGCGCAATGCGGCAAGCAGTTGCTCAACAAGCGAAGGGGCCAGTGCATAGACCAGCCCCTCAATAATCAGCACCAACCCAACGGCCAGTATGATTGTCGCAATCATTGTGTTGGCAGCAGCCCCTTATCGGAGCGCAGGTAGTTGAAGAATTCGCTATCCGGCGAAAGCACCATCGATGAATTATCGCCACGCAGCGCTTTACGATACGCATTCAGCGAGCGGTAGAACTCGAAGAACTCCTCGTCCGCACCGAAGGCTTCGGCGAAGATGGCATTACGCTGCGCATCAGCCTCACCTCGTGTGATTTCTGCATCTTTACGCGCTTCGGAGACGATTTCGACCTGCGTTCTATCCGCTTGCGCGCGAACACGTTGTGCCGCCTCGTTACCGCGTGCGCGTTCGTCTGCAGCTTCCCGCTGACGTTCGGCCCGCATCCTTTCAAATGTCGCGTCCAAGTTTTGCGCTGGAAGGTCTGTGCGCTTCAAGCGCACGTCCACAATTTCGACGCCAAGTGCATTGGCCTGCGCTACGGCGCCGTTGCGAATACGCAGCATCAGTGCAGCACGGTCAGAACTCAAAATATCATTCGATGATACAGACCCCAGAACTTCTCGTGTCTGCGCGCGAAGGATCGAGTCCAGCCGGTCTTCGGCGAAATCAATTCCACCGCCACCAACCGCTTGTCGGAACCTTTCAACTTCGGTGATGCGATAACGTGCGAACGCGTCAACGACGAGACGACGGTCGTCAAGGGGCGTGACTTCCAATGGATCAATATCACGGCTCAGAATTCTGTCGTCATAACGAACAACTTCTTGAATGAGCGGAATTTTGAACCCAAGCCCAGGATTCTCCTGAATCTTCACAACTCGACCAAATTGCAGGACCAGTGCTTTCTCGCGTTCATCGACGATGAAAATGGCGGACAGAGCGCCGATTACGAGCACTGCGAGGATTGGAACAAGGTAGCCAGATTTACGCATGTTACTGTACTCCCTGTGAGTTACGGCGCAGTTCGTTCAGAGGTAAGTACGGCACGACACCGGAGCCTCCGCTGGAGTTTTCGTCGAGAATGATCAAGTCCATGTCACCCAGAACGTCTTCCATCGCTTCGAGATAAAGACGTTTGCGCGTCACTTCTGGCGCTTTTTCATATTCGGTTAGAACAGCAGAGAACCGGCTTGCCTCACCCTCTGCCTCATTGACCACACGTGCGCGGTAACCTTCGGCTTCTTCGAGTGTTTGTGCCGCTTCACCGCGAGCTTCCGCAAGAATACGTGCCGCATACGCGTCAGCTTCTTTTTCTAGACGGTCGCGTTCCTGTTCAGCGGCCTGAACATCACGGAATGCA
>JBCDDS010000162.1:0-7630 GCA_039180185.1 Pseudomonadota bacterium
AACTCCGCTTGTTTTTTCGGCTCCAGGTTCATCCGAATAACTTCGAGGTTTCCTTGGATCACAGCGACAGGATTGTTGATTTCGTGCGCGACACCGGCTGTTATTTCACCAACGGCGGCAAGTTTCTCGGACATAACCAATTTCGCAAACGTTGCTTCAAGCTTGCGGTTGGCTTCTTGCAGCTCCTCCGTACGTTGCTCTACGAGTACATTGAGATTTTCTGCATTGTCGCGCAGCGTCGCATCTCGTTCCTCAACCTGATCAAGCAATCGGTCCAAATGACGGGCAACTGCGCCAATCTCACTTTTCTCGGCGACCGGTCCGATCCTCGCATTCAAGTCCCCTTCTTCCGCGCGTGCCATCGTCGCCGTCATTTTCTCTAACGGTGCAAAGATCCCTCGAGCAAGCCACAAGAAGAGCGGCACTGAAAGTCCAATCACAGCAATGAACGCAATGATCAGCGTTAGAACTGTCGCATTTCTTTGCGTGGTAAACGGTGCCTCCAGGAACCCCGTGTAAAGCATCCCAATTCGATTGCCAGAGATATCCGTGAGAGGCACATAGCCGGAGATGTACCAATCGTTGACGACAAAAGCACGGTCGAGCCAGGTTTCACCTGTTTCCATAACCTTTCGCCAAACAACTTCGGAAACGCGCGTACCTAACGCTCTTGACCCTTCAAACAAACGTACATTGGTTGAAATCCGAACGTCATCAAGAAACAGAGTAGTGGTACCTGTCCGAGAAATCTGACCAGTTTCATCTCGATATATCAATTCGTTCATCGTATCGATGACATCGAGATTTTTATTAAGAAGTCGCCCGCCGATAAGTACGCTATCATTTTCTGAAGATCTGTGAGCCGCCAAAATAAACATACCGCGACTTTCCACATCCCTCGCGATGGGTCGCGCTGCTTCTGTAGGTACAAGTGATAAAGCAGCGCGTTCTGCCAGGGACGTCGAGATCTTTGCAAGTGCGTCTGCTTCCAACAAAACCAGGTTGGCACTGGGTGCGTCTGGTGTGGCCGCCATTGCCACCTCGCGTGCTGCCTTCGGTAAACCTGTGTCCGAAAGTGAACGCCAGACTAGAAAGTCGAGCTCCAACGCCCTGCGCTCGCGTTCAAGAAAGTCGGTAAAAACGCTTTCGCTCCGCGCTTCGGCATCTGCAAAGCCAACTGATTGCGCTAAAGCAGCTACTTCTGCTGCTTGCGTGGCCTCGATGCGGCCAAAATATTGCTCGGCAACTCGAAGATCACTCGCGACTTTAGCAATTAAAAGATCATCATACCTATTAATCCACCGGACCATCGTGACGCCAAAGAGAAGCGGTAGCAAAACGATCAGGGGCAGCAACGCAATGATCAACAATCGAAGTCTGACAGAACGCATCATGCTATAGCCCCCAAGATTGGCATTTGCGATCTATGGTCTTGCGAGCTACGCCCAAGCGACGAGCAGCTTCTGCTCTGTTGCCCATGCAAGCGTCCAGAACAGCCAAAATGTGGCGTTGTTCGACGGCTGCTAGGCTCTCCATATCAAATTGAGCGTCTACGTTCCCGATTGCCGCGCTAAAGTCTCCGTGAATCAAAGCGCGTTCAACGGTATTTCTGAGCTCCATTACGTTGCCAGGCCAACCGTGCGATAAGAAACGTCTACGAGCAGGTCCGGAAAGTTCCGGTACATCCGTTCCCATGCGCTTCGCCAGAGTTTGAGAGAAAAAGGACGTCAACTCCATAATATCCTCTATGCGCTCTCGCAAAGGTGGCAGGACAATTTCCACAACGGTGAGTAGATAGAAAAGATCAGTGCGAAAAGCTCTTTCGTCGGCGATTTCTTTTAAAGGGCGCACTGTTGAGCAGACGATCCTAACGTCTAACTCAACACTTCGACTGGCACCCAACGGTGTAAAACGCCCTGTGGTAAGCAGTTCAGCCAAGATGTTCTGACAACCCGGTGAGAGCATTTCCACATCTTCAAGATAAAGCGTACCGCCTGCGGCGCTTAACAACATGCCCTCTCGCTCACCGCTCGAAAGAGTATCAAGTTGACCGAACAGACGTTCCTGAAACGTTTCTTCTGTCATTCCATAGCATTGCAGCCAGACAAAGGGATTCTGAGCACGCTGTGATGAAGCGTGCAGCATTCGGGCCGCAACTTGCTTACCCGACCCAACCTCTCCGCAGATCACGACATGAGCATGCGACTGCGCCGCGCGAGCAATCGCCTGGCGCACATTTTGGATTTCATCGGACGTGCCCAGTAGCGCATCCCGATGCTTCAAAAGGTCTTTGCCAAGCTCCAATTCGTGACGCAGCACGGAGTTTTGGCGCTTCAAGCTTGAACGTTCCAAACAATGAGCAATCGCATTCAACACTTGGTTTGAGCGAAATGGCTTTAGAAGAAAATCGCTTGCACCGACTCGGATAGCTTTTATCGCAGTGTCCAAATCCGCGTGTGCCGTGATGAGAATTGCGTCGCTAAACAGGCCAATTTCTCGTTGCTCAGCTAACCATTCTAAACCGGTTTTCTCCGGCATGATGTTGTCTAGGATAATGATGTCATAACTAGTCGCATCAAGGAGCTCGGATGCCACTAGTGTATTCTCAGACACATCCACTCTTGCACAGTTATCCACAAGTACTTTGTAGAGAAAATTACGCATACCCGGTTCGTCATCGATAACGAGCACGGAGGAACGAGCCAAATCTTCCCCAAAACCAGATTTGGCTTCAGGACTTCCTGGCGCACCAGTTGCGCTATTGAGCGTGTCTGTACTTAACGACATTCTCGTTCCGCGTTCTTGTTCGGCATCGAATGACCAAAACGCAGAGCAAATCTGCAGCAAGGCATAAGGATGCTCTGCAAAACGCTTCCTCCCAAACGAAACACCTGACTAAGCTACGAGAATGAAACTGAATTGGGAATATTTTTTGCTTCGCGGGTGGAAAGCTTACTCTGGCACTGCGCCATCAGTAAGTTTCTGACGCAAACTCAGCCAACCGAAAACAAAAGCGGCAAAACACAACAGTGCAATTCCCCAAAGCGCGAGTGACGGAGCCAGACCAGCGAAGAGTGCAACTGTTGCCACACCACCCAACCGCGCGAAAGTGATGTCGAGACTGGCGGAGCAGGCTCGCAAATCAGCGGGCGCAATCCTGAGAACCAGCTGTGTGGAAGGCGCGTTACTGCAGGCAAATCCAGCGCCAAGCAGCACCGCCGCCGCGAATTGCGCGACCAAATGGTTAGATGAATAGGCAGCTACAAATCCCAGCAAAATCAAAACGGGACCAGATAGAAGCACGGTGTTCAAGTGCTTTCCATCAACGATATTGCGCAACAACATACTGATCACTGCAAAGTTCAACCAAAGCAAGCAGAGACATATGCCGATGAGCTCTGTTGAAAATCCATTACCCGCGAGCATCAATGGCAAGCTGAATAGAAAATAGGTGATGCATCCGTAGCTGCAAAACACAAAACCAAAAACTACCCACAATTGATTTGAACGCATGAGCGAGCGAATGTTTGGCAAACACGGCGCTTCAAACTCAACAAAGTTGGATTTTATAGACGACATCGCCAACGCCAAAATGGCAAACGCGACAAAAACGAAAAACATCGAATTCCAACCAACTAAGCTAGCCAACGGCGCTCCAAGTAACGGTGCAACAGCCGCGACGTAACCTGTCGTCGCCCCCCATATGATAAGTATCTTGCCTGGAAATTCAGGGCGCGCCTTTGTCAAGAGGATCGGAACAAGCGGAGAGAAAAATCCACCACCAAGACCCTGCACCACCCTACCGATCAACAGCGTTTGATAGTCAGTAGATAATGCAACCAAGCCTGCTCCGACTGCGAATAGCGCAACGCCCAGCTGAAATACGCGACTTGCCTGCAGCGTATCCCCCAGCCAACCGCCAGCCAGAACACCGACAGCCACCGCGATTGCATACGCGTTGAAAACCCAAGACAAACTAGTGGTGTCCAGGCTCAGGGAATCCCGTATTTCTGCAAGTAGAACCGGCACAATTGTCAGTTCGAGAACAAATGCAATGCTCGCGATTATTGGCGCGGCTACGGCCACCAACGGCACAACCTGAACCGCTGATTCAGACTGTGTTGTCATGTCGACTTAACTGGTTGTTTAGGCCAGGTGGCTGTGCCCGCTGCCCTAAACCATGCATTCATGCGACAATACTCATATTGCCCACCACGTGTCGTCTACCTGGCAGCCTGCGCTCCTTGGACAAGGCTTGTGGCGATGTATCAAGAAACTGAACGATATCATTCTTGCTCATCCACACCAGCATCTCTTCCGACGTGACTTCTTCATCTGGTCCCATCCAAAGGCCTGGTTCACTATGCATATATCCGTAACGCGCTGGAATACCTTTGAACGCAAGCGGCATGGGCACAAGACCAAAAACATAGTCAGGCGACCAAATCTTCAATGTGATCTCGAAAACGATACGCGACAAGAGTGCGGTAAACCCTTGGCTGCGATGACCACCTTCCCCGCCCTGCAGCCAGAACTCTCCGTGATAACATACATCTCCGGTGATGTGCGAAAGCGCCGTTGGTTGAGCGAAATAGGTTTGATCCGGGTCCGGCGTAGAACTTGGCGTAATGTACTTATGCCTGTGGTGCTTAAGGTGTTCGCCCAGCGAAGTCCCTTTCATATCCAAGCGTCTGATCGCTTGGGTATGTACCAGCTCATCTTTATGGTTAAAACCGCACACCCAGAACGCATTTGTTTCGTCAACATAAGAACTCGCAACATCGAACATAGGATAAGGTTGGGTCCGGTCCATTTGAGCGTTGCGCAACCTTTTGTAGGCCGCGAAATCACCACCGATTTCCAGACGCATCCCAGCCGCTTCGACTTCTTTCAAAATAGTCGCAACGTTGATTATTGTTGTGTACAGACTCAGGGCTGTCATTTTTCCTTCCTCTTCGTGAGCTACAACCACAAAAGGAAAACTAGCAGTGATCAACCACTAATGCGCGGACTTTCTTCAATGAACTGATTTGGCCTATGTTGCGGTATCCATAATCATATCGGTCGGAACTACGTTTTGTTGTTTATTTTCAAGGGCATTTATGTCGATTCTATTGGTCATAACGACAAGCACAGCAAGCGCCGGTGTTTCGTCCGGAAACACGCATCCCATCAATAATCGCTGAAAACTGATCGGAACAGGCTGTTCATTCGACTCGCGCGGGAGGTGCGCAAAAAGGTGATCAAGTCGCACACCACCCTCGCGATAAATTCGTGAATAAGCACCAGCTATAAAGTCGTTAAAGTCATCGCCAGCGTTGTCTTGATGCGACAGCATGCCAATTGCGCTCTTGGACCACGCCCAACCAAACCAACGCGTGTATGCCGACTTCTCCCCTATCTCAACGCACACCCACCCGTCAGGACGCCTGCGGTAAATCACAAGGAATGGTCGCACGCTCTCCATGGCATCACACTCAATCTCCGTATTGGCCTGTCCCCATGCCGAAAGGGTGTCTTTCATAATCGGCAATCCATTTTTCGCCAACTTGCTGATCGGGTGCTGCTGGGAAAAGAACTCGCGCCCTTCGGAGTCGACAAAACGTGCTGATTCGAGCAATTCATCCTGATCACCTGTCGCTACAGATCGCTGGGTCCAAGAAAAGACCTGACGCAAAATGCTTCTGGCTTCACCAAGCGCGTCCATGCCAAAGGGCGTTAACTGGTATTCATGTTTTTCAAGCGTGAATAAAGCTCGCCCCTTAATTGCCTCGAGATCATTAATGTGACGACGCACTGTCTGTCGTGTAACCCCAAGATTTACCGACGTTTCTGTAAGATTAAGCGTGTCGGCAAGCGTAACATAGGCCTGCAACATATCGAACGTCACCGACGCGTTGCGTTTGCTTGTTTTCAATCGGACGCTCCCTCTTGCATCAAGGAAGGTGGATGATTTTTCACCCACTTGCAAGTGATAAATTTTACATCCGCGGTCAGAAAATTTGCAATTTTCAAGAGCAATTATTCCAGCGTAAAACAACTAAAGCGCGACGGACTGCTTCAACGGTTCGCTAACCCAAGAGGGATGTAAAAGTAGATGACGAATGTACCAGAAGAAATCGACCGTCATGTCGGAGCGCGCTTGCGCTTCATGCGTAAGGTAAATGGTTTGTCCCAAGAAAATCTTGCAAACAGTGTGGGACTGACGTTCCAGCAAATTCAAAAGTACGAACAAGGCAACAATCGCATTTCGGCCAGTAAACTCTGGCAGTTTTGCAATATTTTGGGGGTGGCGCCTAACGACTTTTTTGATGGGCTGGATAACGAGGCGTCAGTCTCCACAGAAATTGCAAATGGGAAGGTCGCGG
Source organism: Pseudomonadota bacterium (assembly GCA_039180185.1). GTDB lineage: Bacteria > Pseudomonadota > Alphaproteobacteria > Rhodobacterales > Rhodobacteraceae > Roseovarius. The sequence continues at coordinate 6,369 of JBCDDS010000162.1, forward strand.
AAACCGCAATGCAGCTACACAAACTAGAAAATCCAGAAGTCAAACGTCGCGTTTTGGAATTGATCAGGCATATTGGTCGCGGTGACGCTTCAAATTCGGAGCATGCCGCCTAGTGTAGTTTTAGTCGTGTAATCAGTGCTTTGGATCGGTGCTACGGGCCGTCAGCTTTAAATCAAGCTGGCGGCTCGTATGCGTTCGAAAGCTCATCTTCAATAAAGACGTTTATGATGTCTGCGACGGACGCCTCCGAGCTAAACCCCAGTTCAAGCGCGCGTTCGGCCTCGAACCTAGCTGGCCAAGTGGACACAATTGATTCAACAACAGGGTCTGGCGCTCGTTGGATCAACGCGCTCGCTTTGCTCCCTGCCACGCTTTGAAGCGCTTCTAACTGCTCGGCAACCGTTACGGATAAACCAGGCATGTTTAGAGTACGGCGCACACCAAGAACATTTGTGTCTAGCGCCGCCGCATGGATCAAGTTGCGCACCGCTGATCTGGGACTAGCAAGCCAAGCGCGCAGTGTTTCCGGCACAGGAAGAACTGCTTCCTTACCAAGCAAAGGTTCACGCAAGATGTTGGAAAGAAACCCTGATGCAGCTTTGTTCGGTTTTCCCGGGCGAATACAAATGGTAGGTAGCCGTAGACCAACACCATCCAGAATTCCTCTCCTAGAATAGTCAGCTAAAAGTAGCTCTCCTATGGCTTTTTGAGTGCCATAGGAGTTTTGCGGCGTGGCAAAAAAACTATCCGGCAGTACGTCTGGATAGGGTCCGCCGAAAACTGCCAACGAGGATGCGTAGACGACGCGCGGACGATAGGGTTTGCTGGCTGAGCCGTGATATCGAATGGCTTCGAATAGCTGACGCGTACCATCAAGGTTGACACGATATCCCTTCTCGAAGTCCGCCTCCGCCTCGCCTGAAACAACGGCAGCCAAATGAAAAATCACGTCGGGCTTAGATGCGAGCGCACTAACCAACGAGTCCGCGTTGGATACGTCTAAAGATACAGTTTCTATTAGGAGAGCGGAGGCTACAGGTAGATATGGCTTTTCCGAGTCCGCCAACGTCAATTTGGTAACAGGCAGCATGGCGAGACACGCCTGCGTAGAAATCGTGTCCACCAATTTGCGCCCGAGCATGCCTGACGCGCCTAGGATCAAGACATGAGACATCTTACCTGAAATAAACCCAGCCGTTTGATTCATTCAGGAGTAATGTGTGGACAAAGGTTTTTATCTTGTCCACACGATAAATTATCGA
>JBCDDS010000163.1:0-7626 GCA_039180185.1 Pseudomonadota bacterium
CCGCAAAGCCGACATTCCCTCAACCCGGTGTAAGCTTTCTAAACCCGAACCAGCTTCTCGTAATCTTCAGCGATGTCTCGCGTCAGCGCACCAACCTCAAAATTGTAATCTCCGATTTGTCCGACGGGCGTGACCTCTGCCGCGGTGCCGGTGAGCCAGCACTGCTCAAACCCTTCAAGCTCGCCCGGCTCAATGTGGCGTTCGTGCACTTTGATCTGGCGATCTTCGAGCATGCCAATCACAGTTTGCCGCGTGATGCCATTGAGGAAGCAATCAGGTTTGGGGGTGTGCACCTCCCCGTCTTTAACGAAGAAGATATTCGCGCCTGTGGCCTCGGCGACGTAACCGCGATAGTCGAACATCATCGAGTCCGAGCATCCTTTTGCCTCCGCCTCGTGTTTACTCAGAGTGCAGATCATGTACAGACCGGCCGCCTTGGCAAAGCAGGGGATCGTCTCAGGGCTCGGGCGCTTCCACTTGGAAATGTCAAGCTTGGCGCCCTTCATCTTGGCATCGCCATAGTAGGCGCCCCATTCCCAGGCCGCGATGGCCAGACGAACCGGATTGCGTGCCGCGGCGACTCCCATGTCCTCACCCGAGGCGCGCCATGCGACCGCTCTTACATAGGCATCAGAATATCCGTTGGCCTGTAGAACCGCGGCCTTCGCGGTTTCAATTTCATCAATGGAGTAGGGAATTTCGAAATCCAGCTCGCCAGCCGAGAAATGCAGTCGCTCAGAGTGCTTGCGGCTTTCGAAAATCTTGCCGTTGTAAGCGCGTTCGCCCTCAAAAACTGAGCTTGCATAGTGCAGCCCATGGGTCAGGATATGCACGTTGGCCGCACGCCAATCCACCATCTGACCATCCATCCAGATTTTGCCGTCGCGATCATCATACCCAGCCATCATCCGTCTCCAAGGCTTATGATTTCCATTTGTTTCAAAAATTATGTCCGGTTCGGACATAATATTGCGCATAAACTGACGTTCGGTATCAGTTGGTTCTTGGAATGTCAACAAGACTGACATATTATTACCGGTACATATTTTGGTTTGGTGTGGGACAGCTATGGCGAACAGCCAGCGCACAGGTGAAAGCCCGCTGTATTTAAGCGATGAGCAATTGCGACAAGGCATTGAGGCCATGTTCTTTGCATATCGCGGCTTTACGTCCGATCCCGACCGTATTCTAGCAACGATGGCATACGGACGCGCGCATCACCGCGCGATCCATTTCATCGCCCGCAGTCCCGGGACCACAGTCAATAATCTTCTCAACATTCTTGGGGTGACCAAGCAGTCCCTGAACCGGGTGTTGCGTACATTGATTCAGGATGGTCTGGTTGAAAGCCGACAGGGTTCGGTTGACCGTCGAGAGCGTCGATTGACGCTCACAGAGGAGGGACACGCCCTTGAACAACAGCTTTCTAATGCGCAACGTGCACGCATGCGCACGGCCTATGAGGCCGTCGGCCCCGAATCAGTGGCAGGATTCCGACGTGTTCTCGAAGCTATGATGGACCCCGAGATGCGACATAAGTATCATGCCATAAAAGAGTCTGAATAATGAACGAGCCAGCACCGCACCTTCTTATCGTTGATGATGATGAACGCATTCGCGATTTGTTGCGAAAGTTTCTAGCGCGACATGGATTTCTTGTGTCAGCAGCCAGAGATGCAGACCACGCCAAACGCGTGCTGTCTGGGTTAGAGTTCGACCTGATTGTGCTGGATGTGATGATGCCCGGTCTTGATGGCGTCGACTTCACCAGATCTCTGCGCGAAACCATCGAGACACCAATTCTACTGCTGACTGCGAAAGGTGAGACCACGGATCGTATCAAGGGCCTTGAGGCTGGAGCCGATGACTACCTGCCCAAGCCGTTTGAACCCAAGGAACTGCTTTTGCGGATCAATGCGATTCTGAGGCGTATGCCGGAGCCGGAACCGGACAACGCGACGCCGAAGGTGCTGAATATGGGCCCCGTGCGTTTCGATATTCAGCGCTCTGAGCTGGTACGTGGGCAGGATCTGATCCGGTTGACGGCGACCGAGGTGCAGCTGATGCGGATTTTCTCGGAAAACCTGCGAGAACCGGTCAGTCGCGCCAAACTGGTAGAGGATCTGGGTCGCGACAAAGGGCAGGCGCAGGAGCGCGCGGTCGATGTACAGATCACACGGCTACGGCGCAAGATTGAGACTGATCCGAAACAACCACGCTACCTGCAGACCGTGCGTGGCGAGGGGTATATGCTCGCACCAGACTAGGCGCAAAACCGAGCTTTTGGAAACCCAGCGTCAGAAAACTTTTGCCAGACTAACTCCTCAAGCTTTCCACTGTTCAAGGGAATACAGTTTAAAAAAAGGTACCAAAACAGGAACTGTTCATAACCGGATCGCCTAGTAAGCTCTTTGGCCATAGCGGCCTCAAATGAAAACTCGCTACTGACTGTACTGCAGAAATGGTGAAAGTCAGATTTCCCGAATAAAACGGCTGGTTTTCGATGCAGAAAACCTTCGAGCGCCACTGTAGAATTAATGGAAACCGTTAGAGCGCTGTGGTCTAGAATGTCATGTACGTTGGCATTGGTAATGATCAGTCGATCATCTGTCTTACCCATTTCTGTTAGCTTGGCTTCTTCTGCTGAGGTTGTCGAAAAAGGATGTGGCTTCACTATTATCGGGATATCCTCAGCCTGCGATATGACCTGTCCCAACATTTCGAAGTCCGTCACGTCGGTGGCGCCAGTCGCTATCGGGTGTGTTCCTTGAAAGAAAACTGATACAGCGTTTTTAGGAAACACTTGGCGCTCACTTGTTTGTCGATACTTAGACTTGCGTTTTTCGACGTATCTTTTTCGCATATTATCGAAAAAAACTTGTGCTCTTCTATCGGGAACGGCGTCCGCATTGAAGACCTTTGAAGATATTGAACTGAAGGCTTTGACCCCATCGGGGTCAAGATGCCAAAACTTCCAAAAATAGGCGGCGCCACAATTCAGGACATTTTGCATTCTCAACGACCGATCATCAATGATGTGAAGGTTTCCGTCTTCGAACCTGTCATCTTGGACTTTTTTAGTTCCAACACGGATGTCGCTGTCCCTCTCACGAATGACAACTTCAATTCCATAGTTCTTAGCTATACTCGCAATCACGCGATAAAACGCCTGATGCCAGCCTCTAAATTCACGGCCAACGTCCTTTTTTTAAGATGGATAATGATCGCGGTCACAGCGTTGCATCACTTTTCAAGTATGTGAGTTCGTGTAAGCTCACTCTCAATCGCTTTGCTTCCTACTTTACTCATGCGTGTTGTGCACCCCTGATTGACGGGACATGTCGATTTGACAGTAATCTTGCGTCTGATTCTATCGCGTAAAGCGCTCGCTCTTGACCGTGACAACGCAACTGACGCGGTCGCGTGCACGCATCCCCACTCTTTGCAACATTCCCGCCGACGCGACGTTGTCGGGCGCTGCAAAGCCAACGATCCATTTGGCGTTTAGTGATACTTTTGCATCCCGTATAAGGCTGGCGCTGATTTTAACGCCAAGTCCTTGACCTCGACAGGACTGGTCGGTTGCAATCAGACCCATCCAGGCACAGTCAGCGAGCTTCGAAAACTGGTTTTGCAGCATGCCGACAAACCCGGCCGCCACGATCTTATTGTCGTCAGTTTCGATGATATTGGTAAGCGCCGGAACAACTTGTCCACCCATTAGAGCCATGGACAAAGGAACGATACCATTTTCTGATAGAAAAAATTGTGTTGCCTTGAGCTTTTCCCGTTTCGCGCGACGCAGAGTGAAACCTGATTGTGGAGGCACGTCGCAAAGCGTCTTCACTTCGGCGCGTTCTTCGGCCAGGTCAGCCTCATAGCCTCCCCAACTGAAACAATTCGCGTTCTGATCTGAGAACTCAGCCTCGATGACTTTTTCCTGATGGGGAGACATCCAGCGAAACCCGAACGCATCATCCTCTTTAAGGTGCAAACGGATCGTTTCCCAACCAAGCGCTTCGAAATCGTCGCTTGCCATCAGCCGTCCTGTTACGCACGCGCCGGGTGTCTTCATGATCCAAGGCGTCAGCTCATCGGATTTGCGTTGCAGGCGTTGGTTTTCCGGTGTGCCGAAATAATCGCTCAAGCAAATCTCCCATTATTGTTCTAGCTTGTGCCTAACATCGCCGCTGGCAGTATCGTTCTACAAGACAGACTTTCCGCGCATTTGCCAGTTTTTCTTGCCTGTTCGCGTGCCACGTATTATTTCACACTGAATGACACGGATTTACGACATAGAAGATCGGGCGTTCCTTCCTTGGCGGTTCTATGGGGCCACCACGGGTGCATCGCTTGCAGGGCTACCGGTTCTTTAACGCGGGGTGGTCCCGTGTGTCGTATCAATCTCCACTGACAATTAGGCAGAGAACCGATGTCTCCGAAAACGCTTTATGATAAAATCTGGGATGCTCACGTGGTCGATGAATCGTCCGATGGCACCTGTTTGCTCTATATTGATCGCCACCTTGTGCATGAGGTGACAAGTCCGCAAGCTTTTGAAGGGCTGCGCATGGCTGGCCGTCCTGTGCGCGCGCCGGACAAAACTATCGCCGTGCCCGATCACAACGTACCCACCACCGAGGGGCGCGAGAAGGGCATCGATAATGAAGAAAGTCGTATTCAGGTCGAGGCGCTGGACCGCAATGCGCGCGAATTTGGTGTGGTGTACTACCCGGTCGATGATGTTCGGCAAGGCATCGTACATATCGTTGGACCAGAGCAGGGTTGGACACTTCCAGGCATGACCGTTGTCTGCGGCGACAGCCACACGGCGACGCATGGTGCATTTGGAGCGCTGGCCCACGGGATCGGTACCTCAGAGGTGGAGCATGTGCTCGCCACCCAAACGCTGATCCAGAAAAAATCCAAGAACATGAAGGTGGAGATCACCGGTAAGCTCTCGCCGGGCGTGACTGCTAAGGACATCACACTTTCGGTGATTGGTGAAACAGGTACAGCTGGTGGCACGGGTTATGTCATCGAATATTGCGGCGAGGCGATCCGCGCGCTTTCGATGGAAGGTCGGATGACCGTCTGTAATATGGCAATCGAAGGCGGTGCACGCGCCGGTTTGATCGCGCCGGATGAGACAACTTTCAAATATGTGTTCAACCGTCGTCACGCGCCGAAGGGCGAGGATTGGGAACAGGCGCTTGCTTGGTGGAAGACGCTTTTCTCTGATGATGACGCGCATTGGGACAAGGTTGTGACGATCAAAGGCGAGGATATCGCGCCAGTGGTCACTTGGGGCACAAGCCCGGAAGATGTGCTGCCAATCACCGATCATGTGCCGGCGCCGGAAGACTTTGATGGTGGCAAGGTCGAGGCGGCCGCGCGCTCGCTCGACTATATGGGATTGAAGCCGGGAACGCCGTTGCGTGAGATTGAAATCGACGCGGTTTTCATTGGGTCATGTACAAATGGTCGGATTGAGGATCTGCGGGCTGCAGCGGATATTCTGCGCGGAAAGAAAATCAAGGACGGGTTGCGGGCCATGGTCGTGCCCGGGTCAGGCCTGGTGCGGGCGCAAGCGGAAGAAGAGGGTTTGGCGGACGTTTTCCGCGAGGCGGGGTTTGAGTGGCGTCTTGCAGGCTGCTCAATGTGTCTTGGGATGAATCCAGATCAGCTTTCTGAATACGAACGCTGTGCGTCGACCTCGAACCGGAATTTCGAAGGCCGTCAAGGTTACAAGAGTCGCACCCATCTTATGAGCCCGGCAATGGCTGCGGCGGCAGCTGTCACAGGACGTCTGACTGACGTTCGCGAGATCAATTAGGAGCCCGGGCATGGACAAGTTTGAAAAGCTGATTGGGATCGCAGCACCAATGCCGTTGGTCAATATCGATACAGATATGATCATTCCAAAGCAATTTCTGAAGACCATCAAACGCTCGGGCCTAGGCGTGAATCTGTTTGACGAGATGCGATATGACCGAGAGGGCAACGAAATGCCCGATTTTGTTCTTAACAAAGCTCAGTATCGGGATGCTGAAATTCTGGTTGCCGGTGACAACTTTGGCTGTGGTTCAAGCCGCGAGCACGCCCCCTGGGCGATCAAAGACTTTGGCATTCGTTGCGTCATCTCGACCAGTTTTGCCGACATATTCTTCAATAATTGCTTCAAGAACGGAATACTGCCGATCGTGCTGCCACAGGATAAAGTTTCCATTCTTATGGAGGATGCGGAGAAGGGCTCCAACGCGCGGATGACGGTTGATCTGGAGAACCAAGAAATCACAACATCCGATGGCGTAGTAATCGAATTTGAGGTGGATGCGTTTAAAAAACACTGTCTTCTGGAAGGGCTTGATGACATCGGTTTGACGCTAGAAAAGGCGAGCAAGATTGATGAGTTCGAAGTTCGTCTTGCACAGACGCGACCTTGGGCCTGATGGCGGAGTGGGCGTAATCCATGAACTTCGCATTGGATTGATCCGAAAACGAAGACAGTACAGTCATCGTTTTACAAGACTTTTGTGGCCCGAAAATGGGATTCTACAACATGTAGCGTTATAACCGACGCGTGCCTTATTTCTGCTTCAAATTTGATGTAATCCCGCACCACCACCACCATCATTTTGCCGAAAATTAAAAGTGTAGTGAAACAGTGTCTTGAGCCAGTAGGGCAAAAAAGGCAAAAGTTGGGCGAAAATGAGGCAGCCTGTCACAAATGACAGCGAGAATTGGGATAATGGCACGGCATGGAACCGGGTCAAGCCAGTTGAAAGGGAACCGGGCAGTGGTTTCTCAGATCTTTGGCGCGTTCATTCGCGCAGTCCTTGTTGCGCTTTTGATCGCGACGCCGGCATTGATGCTGCCTTGGGTAGCTGCAGATACGGCACAGATCGTTGTAGTCATCGCCCTTCTCTTCTCGCTGCTCACATTCATCGAGTATTTCGGCCGTTATCCGAGCTTTGTAGAGTTTCGTTTCGCGCCCCCTTATAATCGTTTGAAGTTCATTGCTATGCTCCTTGTGGTTGCGACGCTATCGTTGATCGCAAGAGGCCAAACGAACCCGAACGGCTTGTCTTCGGTGCTTATCTACATTGGTCAGTTTATGGGCAATGCGCTCGATTTTCCTTTCTCTCCAGTGCGCCTAATTGTGCTGATGTTGCCGCAGGATTCCGTGTCAGCACTGTCAAATTCGGTGCGTGTTGCGGCAGGAATTTCCTACACAGTGTCGCTGTTGACTGTGTTTACCTTCATAATCTACGTAAAAATGTTGGGCTGGCCGATGCGCAATGGCGCGTTCAACGTTTGGGTCAACCTGCCCTTGTTTGACCCCACACGCGGCGGAGATATTGTCGATCGACTTCGGCGCGATTCCGGTCTTAACATTGTGTTAGGAGTTTTGCTGCCATTCATGATCCCAGCAATCGTTAAAGCGGCGTCTTTGATTATCGAACCGGTGACGATCGAAAGCCCGCAAACGCTGATCTGGTTGATGACGATATGGGCCATTCTGCCGGCGAGTATTCTGATGCGTGGCATCGCGCTTATGCGCGTGGCCGAACTGATCGAGGAAAAGCGCCGCAGAGTTTATGCCAAAGCCGCTGCGGAAAGCTC
>JBCDDS010000164.1:0-7554 GCA_039180185.1 Pseudomonadota bacterium
GCAAACGCTGATCTGGTTGATGACGATATGGGCCATTCTGCCGGCGAGTATTCTGATGCGTGGCATCGCGCTTATGCGCGTGGCCGAACTGATCGAGGAAAAGCGCCGCAGAGTTTATGCCAAAGCCGCTGCGGAAAGCTCGCAAGAGGATTAAACCTTTTCGCAACCTTCTGCATTTTGCTGCTCTGGGCATCTTTCTCAGCGAGTTCTGAAACGGCCATCCGTATAGCATCGTACAATGTAGAACTGACCCGAGATGGACCAGGGCTTCTGTTACGCGATATCCGTTCAGGTCAGGATGCGCAAGCAGACGCTGTTGCCGCGGTTATCGCGCACGCGCGCCCTGATGTTCTGGTGCTGCAAAATGTTGACTTCGATTTTGAGCTACAAGCCTTGCATGTGCTGCAAGACCTAAGCGCGAGCAAGGGGCATGCAATGCCATTTGCGTTCGCTTTGCGTCCGAACACCGGGTTGATGAGCGAGTTTGATCTGGATGGGGACGGTCGAACGGGCACGCCTCGGGATGCGCAAGGATTTGGCGAGTTTTCAGGACAAGGCGGTATGGCGGTTTTGTCGCGTTATCCGATTGCAGCAGACATGGCTCAAGACTTTTCAAGGCTGCTTTGGAAAGATTTACCCGATGCGACACCTCCTCATACACAACACGGGCCATTCCCGTCTTCTGCAGCGCAAGACGCGCAGATGCTTGCAGATGTTGGCCACTGGGTCGTACCTATAATGATTGGTGACCAACGTCTGGACGTACTGACATTTCACGCAAACCCACCTGTATTTGACGGCGCGGAAGATCGTAATGGCCGGCGGAACCATGATCAGATGTTGTTCTGGCAGCACTTTTTGAACGGCACTTTTGGCCTGGCACCTGATACTAATTTTGTGCTGATCGGAAACGCCAATATCGATCCCGCCAAAGGCGAAGGGCGCAAAGGCGCGATACATGGGCTTTTGTCCGACCCTAGGCTGCAGGATCCAGTTCCGGCCGCCATCGTTGGACTAGATGAAAATGACGAAAGCATCGTGGAAACAGACACTGTTGAATGGCCCGCGCCTGGTCCGGGGAAACGACGAGTGAGTTACGCTTTGCCGTCATCAGATCTGCGCGTGACAGCCTCAGGCATCTTTTGGCCCTTGGGCGATACAGCAATTGCAAAGTTAGCGCGCGCTGCAAGTCGCCATAGGTTGGTATGGGTGGATATTGTTGTTGAGTGAAGCCCACAAACCTTTTGTGAACGCAGTTTCTTGACCCTCTGCCAGCTTCCCGCTACGCGAATGAAAACGCTGACAAGAGGGGGCATAATCCATGGCGAATCCATCACTTCTTATTCTTGCCGGAGACGGCATCGGTCCAGAGGTCATGGTCGAAGTGCGCAAGGTGATCGACTGGTTCAGCGCCAAACGCGATCTGACTTTCGATGTCAGTGAAGACCTCGTCGGTGGCGCTGCTTATGATGCGCATGGAACACCCCTGCATGATGATACGATGGCCAAGGCTCAAGAGGTGGATGCGGTTTTGCTCGGCGCGGTAGGTGGACCAAAGTACGATGTCCTTGATTTCTCTGTAAAACCGGAACGTGGCCTACTGCGTCTGCGCAAGGAGATGGACCTTTTTGCCAACTTGCGACCCGCGCAATGCTTTGACGCACTCGCGGATTTTAGCAGCCTGAAGCGCGATGTGGTCGCCGGCCTTGATATCATGATCGTTCGGGAGCTGACGTCAGGAATTTACTTTGGTGAGCCTCGCGGGATCATCGAGGAAGGCAACGAACGGGTGGGCATCAACACGCAGCGCTACACTGAGTCTGAAATAGACCGCGTGGCGCGCTCTGCCTTTGAGTTGGCACGGCGGCGCAACAACAAGGTTTGCTCGATGGAGAAGGCCAATGTGATGGAATCGGGCATCCTTTGGCGCGAGGTCGTGCAAGAGGTACATGACGCCGATTACCCCGATGTTGAGTTGAGCCATATGTATGCCGATGCAGGGGCGATGCAGCTCTGCCGTTGGCCTAAGCAATTTGACGTGATTGTCACGGACAACCTGTTTGGCGACATGCTCTCCGATGCTGCAGCGATGTTAACCGGCTCCTTGGGGATGTTGCCGTCTGCAAGCCTGGGTGCGCCGATGACCAATGGCCGACCAAAAGCTCTTTACGAACCTGTCCATGGCAGCGCACCTGATATTGCCGGGGAAGGAAAAGCCAACCCGATCGCCTGCATCCTGAGCTTTGCTATGGCCCTGCGCTACAGCTTTGATAAGGGCGAAGAGGCCACTCGGATCGAAACGGCCGTGGAGAAAGTGCTGGCCGATGGCGCACGCACAGCAGATCTTTTGGGAGAAGACGGTGTGGCGCCGCTCTCTACTTCTGAAATGGGTGATGCCGTGATCGCTGCACTTGACGCCGGGCTGTGATCGACACACGCACGTATACTCCAGTAGACGAAGAGGCCTTTCTGTCTCTTTATCGGGAATGTCTGAGCTATTACGATCTTGAATCTGCAACGCCGCAGCAAGAGGCGCGTATTATGTCGCTGCTAAACAGCGGCAAGCACATGTCATGCGAAATCGCGTTCGACGGCGGGAGCCCGCTTGGTTTTGCCACATGGGTACTGACGTTTCCGTCTGGAACGGATGTGGCTCTCTATATGAAAGAGCTTTTCGTTTCTGAGGCTGCACGGGGCAAAGGGGTCGGCCGCGCTTTGATAGCTGCGCTCTTACGTATTGCAGACGTAGAAGGCTGCAGTAGGATCGATTGGCAGACTGATAAGGGAAATGCAGAAGCACAACGCTTTTACGAGAGTATAGGCGCGCCTCTCTACGAAAAGGTGACGTATCGTGTGCCTTCGGAGGATTTCGCCGTTTACCTGCAGAATCTTGGAGATTGCTAATCCGTAATCTGCGGAAATTGCCTTGCCAAATAATTGATCGAGACGTATCTGAGCTGTCCGGTCGGAGTGTAGCTCAGCCTGGTAGAGCACTGTCTTCGGGAGGCAGGGGCCGGAGGTTCGAATCCTCTCACTCCGACCAAACTCACACAATCAACTCATTCGCCTCTTTTGGGAGGAGAAGCTTCAGTATTTGAGTGGTGATGCCGGCTTTTGTCTTGCCGAAATCCATTGATGCGCGAATGAATTGAAGTTTTTTTACCAGTGAAGCTTTCTTATGTGCGGTAAATCGTATGCCTCTTTCGGTGGACCGCAGTAGGTTCCACTTGGCTCCAAAAGCGGGCTTCTCTACTTTATCAACCAGCGTGCATAGGCGTCCGTGATGTGAGAAATGGTGACGACTGGATCTTGCATCTTATTGGTCATTAACTCGCGCATTGCGCCATCGACCATGCCATGCGCCATCCGCGCGGCGAGCGGTGGGTCAATATCGTTACGCAACTCACCACGCGCAATGCCATCATGAATATGCGCCTCGATTTTGCTTAGTATAGGGCTCTTTTGCATGTTTGTCGGTTTCGCCGAAAACCCTGACAGAGCCATGAGTTCCGCAAAGTGGGTTTGTTGGTCTGCAGTTTCAAACATCGCAACGATGATCATTTCAAAGCGTTCGGGGAACGTGGTCTCCCAGATGGCGGCTGTATCCATGGCTTCGCAGAATGCGGTTTCGACATTATCGAGTACACCTTGCAGAAGCTCGGCCTTACCCTCGTAACGTAAGTAAATGGTGCCGACGGCGACACCAGCATCTTGTGCGACGTCGGAGAGTTTTGTGGCCTCGAAACCGTGTTTGGCAAAGTGCTGGCGAGCGGCCTCGAGGATCGCTGAAGATTTCTGCTGCTGTGCTGGGCTTAGCTCGTGCGTGCTCATAAAAAATGAATACAGTTCATTTTTGCGCTTGACCAGTAAATGTGTAGCAATAAATGAATGATGTTCATTCATTGCGAGTGATGATGATATTTACCGCCGTTCTTTTCTCATTGGCGGGGTGACGACGGCAGAACTCGCAGGCTTTGCAACAGGAGAATTAGAGTCGGATATGCAAAAGCAAACGGGCGAGATTGCCTCTGGCACAAACCGGAACTTTAGCTTCGTGCTGTCCACTACAAACCCGGACGGTATTTGGGACCTTTGGACAAAGCCATCGACATGGGAAACGTGGGATCGCGGCCTGAAGTCCGCAAACATGGAGGATCAGATGATGCTCGGTTCTGTTGGTCAAATTACACCGAAATCGGGTCCACCTTCCAGTTTCACGGTGGTCGCTTTCGATCCAAAGCAGTCTTACGCATTTGAGACGAAGCTTCCAGGTGCCGTGTTAAGGGTAGATCGTTTTTTCAATGCGAACCGAACACAGTTCATACACCGTGTCGGTTTCAAAGGAATTACCGCGTTTGCATTTGCGCGCATTTTTGGTCCTGGCTTCCGTCAGGCTTTGCCCGAAACGATGCGAGTCCTGGAAACCTTGGCAGATCAACACTGATGGCGGTCTCGATGTCACGTCGTCGCTTGTTGACACTCTCCGGCACGGGCACAGTGCTTGCGGCAGCAACGGCGTGCGCCCAGACAGCGCAGCGTTCAGCGGCAGAGCTGCCAAATGCACCTAGCTCTCCTGCTCCTGTTACCGCGCGGGTTGGTCGCCGAATGCGGCTGCACATGTTCCAAACAGGTTGGGTTGCAGTAAAGGCTGAGCACAGGGCATTTTCTGGATTATCGGGGATGCGTTTTCCTGCCATCATGGCGAGCCGAAACTGGACGGAATGGCTGCCGGTAACCGCTTATGTCATAGAGCATCCGGACGGGCTATTTTTGGTCGACACCGGCGAAACAGCGCGGATGCTGGAACCCGAATATAGCGCCTGCGATCCAATGACGGGTCTGTTTTATCGTCGCAACTTGCGGTTTTCGCTATCGCCTACAGATGAGCTTGGGCCTCAGATGCGTCGTTTCGGTCTTGATCCCGATCGCGTGCAAAAAGTTATCATGACCCACCTGCACTCTGATCATATGGGCGGTATGCGGCATTTTCCTCGCGCTGAGTTTCTTGTGTCAAAGCATGCTCGCAGTGGTCACACCGGTGCTTTGATATGTCGGATTCCCACTGGCCTTAATTTGCTTGGCATATCGGTCAGAAGTGGTCAGGCCGGCGTTTTCAAAGACAGTTACGCCGTCACTGCTGATGGCTCGATTGCGATCCTTCCTACATCGGGCCATGCAAAGGGACATCAGTCAGTATTGCTCCGAGACGAAGGTACTAGCGTGTGTATCGTAGGTGACGCCGCATTTAACCTGAATCAGATAATGTTCGGTGAGATTGGTGGCATTGTCGAAAGCGTCCCCGATGCCCGGGCCAGTTCGGAGCTGCTCAAGCTTCAACATCAAACCTTTGGAACTGAAATGTTGCCCACGCACGACCCAGACAATCGGGAAAGGCTGCAGCAGCTTTGAATTCTTCGGTTCAGTTGCGTGCGTAGCTCACTTTAAACCGGTACCAAGACGGCGATGTTTCAAGCGAGTTGTGATTGCGTGACGTTCTTGAAGCCTTCACATTAACAGAACTTGTGATCATATTTTCTGTCCAGGGTTATCTATGCTTTTCAATAATTTAGATACTTCGGGCTCAACGCTTTTTGGCAGCTTCCAAGGCAAGCGTGCATACAAGCAAGTGTCGCGACTTGTGCAGCGTGAAGCCAGTTAATCTTCCCAGAAAACCTTTATTGAGTTAGTCTTGCTTTGATTATCAGTGGTAGTGAAAGCAAGTATGCGCCTTATCTGGCTGTTGTTTTGTCTCCTTTTTAGTGTGAGCTCTGCTTACGCAGAGCGTGTCGCTTTGGTGATGGGTAATGGCAACTATGTTCACACGGACCCGCTTCAGAACGCGGTCAACGACGCAACTGATATGGCGACAGCGCTGCGGGATATAGGCTTCCGCGTTTTTGAAGGTGTCGATCTTTCGCGCCGCGAGTCGCTCACGCTGATCCAAGACTTTTCCAACGTGCTGTCCTCTACCGACACTGTACTGTTTTTCTTCGCAGGTCACGCCACTCAAATCGGTACAGATAACTTCATAATGCCGGTTGATGTGCGGCCCGGTACGGAGGAAGAGCTCGTCGATACCTCGATCCGTATGCAGTCGATTCTGTCGACGCTCGAAAACCGCGCTGGCACAC
This sequence comes from Pseudomonadota bacterium, assembly GCA_039180185.1. Taxonomy (GTDB): domain Bacteria; phylum Pseudomonadota; class Alphaproteobacteria; order Rhodobacterales; family Rhodobacteraceae; genus Roseovarius. The sequence continues at coordinate 6,132 of JBCDDS010000164.1, forward strand.
GAATAGTGATACTCGATGCTTGCCGTAACAATCCGTTCCTTCAGTCCTCTGGCTCTTCCAGATCCGCTAACCCAGATCGCGGATTGTTCAAAATGGACGCGGGCATTGGTTCATTCATTGCCTACTCGACTGAACCCGGCAACGTTGCAGCAGATGGAACCGGACGAAATAGTCCGTTCACTGCCGCACTTTTGAAGCATATCTCTCAGCCAAAGGATATTCACGCGATCATGCGGAGCGTGCGTGCCGACGTGATCGAGGCCTCTGGACGCCGCCAGATTCCTTGGGAAAACTCTGCTTTAATTGATGAGGTTTATCTGACGGCAGCGCCGCCTGAAGATAACACGTTAGGTTCGCGAATGTTGACGAGCCTTCCGCGCGACAAACGAGGTGAGGAGCGGTGTATGTCGGTTGATTTTTCCGGCGAATGGGCTTCTTTTTGCACGTCCTCGGAACTCAGTCCGCAATCGGGTAACAGCTATGGAGCGTTCAATCTTTTTGATAATGATCCACGTACAGCATGGGTCGAGGGAAGTCGCGACGAGGGTGTCGGCGAATATTTGGCGATTGATTTTGAGACCCGTCGCGATGTGCGCGCTATCGATCTCTTGAACGGTTACACTAAGTCGGAACGGCTTTTTTATCGCAACGCTCGCGTTCGAACACTGTCCGTCACAGGATCGAATGGGGCAAAGACGATTTTAACGTTGCGCGATGACTTGAACTGGCAACGGCTTGAGCTTAGCGGGTTCAACGACATCACTTGGCTCCGTCTCGAAGTCGGTGGGGTTTATCCAGGCAGCCACTACTCGGATACCGCGATCTCGGAACTCAGGTTGCAGTAACGCTGCGGCTCAGCGACAGCTAAATTCTGCTCGAAGCCCTGTTTCGTCGACAGTAACGAAGCCGCCTTTAACAAGCTGCAGCTGCACGATAGTGGCGCGATGTGACATTCCATTCAGCCAATACTGACCGGTACCAACCGTGCCCCCCGTCAGCATCACGTCAATATCAAGCCGGGCACCACCATAGTTAAAAACGCCCAACACGTTCAGTGTCCCAGGTATTTCAGACGCTCTTCCTTCCAGGATCATAAACTTGATCTGTTGACGTTCGGTGGCTGAACCCACAGACGCGCCGCCACCATATGTGAACAGGCTGATCTGAACGATTCCTTCTGTTGCCACCCCGTTTGCGACGGTCGAACATTGCAGCTCCGCAATCGGGAAACCTTGGGCATTCGCCGGCGTTACTGCGAAAAACGCTAATGCAACTACAAAAAAATTAAAGATCTTCTTCACAGTGCCCTCCCTTCACTGTTTCGGTCACTTAATAGCAGATTTTGTTCGTTACCGCATCTTTGAGGCATCCAAGCCTGGCGTTCAGGCGGTTTCAGCCGCCCGTGTGTCGCGCCCATCTTTGA
>JBCDDS010000165.1:0-7531 GCA_039180185.1 Pseudomonadota bacterium
AGGACGTAAAACAAACTAGGGACTTGTTTCATTGCATGTGTTGATCACTGGCGCAAACCGCGGAATTGGACTCGCCCTTAGCCAAAGTTACGATGAACAGGGTGTTGACGTAACCGGCACATCCCGAGCGGCTTCGTCTGAATTTCAACTTGATGTGACCGACGCAGCAAGTGCAATAGCACTTGCGCATAAACTCGACGGCAAGCCAATTGATCTTCTTGTCTGCAATGCGGGCGTTTATCTCGACAAATCAGAAAAACTAGCTGACGGCTTCCCAGCCGAGATGTGGGAGCGGACGTTTGCCGCCAATGTCACTGGTGTTTTTCTAACAGTGCAAGCTCTTTTACCTAACTTGCAAGCGGCAGAAAATGGAAAAGTTGCCATACTTTCAAGTCAGATGGCCAGTCAAACACGCGCGCCTGGTGGCAGCTACATTTACCGTGCATCCAAAGCCGCTGCACTTAACCTGGGGCGTAATCTGGCGACAGACTTGGAACCATTGGGCATTGCTGTCGGCATCTATCACCCAGGTTGGGTGCGCACAGACATGGGTGGCGATGCTGCGTCTATTTCAGTTGATGATGCCGCTGAAGGACTCATAGCGCGTTTTTCAGAACTCAGTATTCACACGACTGGCGCCTTTTTGACCTGGGATGGTGCTGAACATCCCTTCTAAAAAGGGCAATCAACCGGGCTTGTCCTTTGTCGCGCAGCAACGTAAACCGCCTGCGATGCGACCAAAGGCCAATACGTATGCCCGTACTTGTAATGAAATTTGGCGGCACGTCCGTTGCCAATATCGACCGAATTCGGCGGGCGGCGAAACGCGTCGGCGTAGAGGTCGCTAAAGGGTACGACGTTATTGTTATTGTCTCCGCAATGGCAGGGCGGACCAACGAGTTGGTGGGCTGGGTGGATGAGATTTCCCCACTTTACGATGCCCGTGAGTATGACGCCGTCGTTGCTTCTGGAGAGAATGTAACGGCGGGCCTAATGGCGCTGACACTGCAGGAAATGGAAGTGCCCGCGAGGAGCTGGCAAGGGTGGCAGGTTCCGGTCAGAACAACATCTGCACATTCTGCTGCCCGGATCGAAGAAATCCCAACTGAAAACATCCTGTCCAAATTCGAAGAAGGTATGAAAGTGGCCGTTGTAGCGGGCTTTCAAGGCATCAGTCCTGAGGGACGAATTGCAACGCTCGGCCGCGGCGGCTCTGACACGACTGCAGTGGCATTTGCAGCAGCCTTTGAGGCAGAACGCTGCGATATCTACACTGATGTCGACGGAATTTACACCACCGATCCGCGCATCGCGGAAACCGCACGTAAGCTTGATAAAATCGCCTTTGAAGAAATGCTGGAACTTGCCAGCTTGGGTGCAAAGGTTTTGCAGACACGCTCTGTAGAGCTCGCCATGCGATACAATGTGCGCCTTCGCGTATTATCCAGTTTTGAAGGGCAGTCCGACAACGCTGGTACGCTGGTCTGCGCCGAGGAGGAAATCATGGAATCAAATGTCGTAAGTGGAATTGCCTATTCTCGCGATGAGGCAAAAATGACCCTGATTTCGGTAGCGGACCGGCCAGGCATAGCCGCCGCAATATTTGGCCCCTTATCGGAAGCTGGTGTCAACGTTGATATGATCATTCAGAACATCTCCGAAGAAGGTCGGACAGATATGACCTTTTCGTGCCCCACAAATCAGGTTGCACGAGCTGAGAAAGCGCTGCTGGGCGCGAAAGAAAAGGGTGATGTGAATTTCCATGACCTTGTCGCGGATACCAATGTAGCCAAGATTTCTGCCGTCGGCATCGGTATGCGCAGCCAATCTGGTGTTGCTGCGAAAATGTTCCAGACGCTTAGCGATGAGGGTATCAACATTCGGGTCATCGCCACATCCGAGATAAAGATTTCTGTGTTGATTGACCGCAAATATATGGAATTGGCTGTACAGTCGCTGCATGATGCATTCGGACTTGATAAAGTGGCCTAAGACGACCGGCTTTGCGAAACGAACGTAAGGCCGGGCGATAATACGCCAGAAATAGGACCGGCCATGAACGATCCTCACCTCTTTCAAACCGACAGTCGCCAGATGCTTGGTCGGCTGCGCGATTTGATGTCGGAAGAGGCGGAAGGGCAAACTCGGCTTAATCTGATTACAGAGTTGATCACTCAGGAAATGCGTCTTGAGGTTTGCTCGATTTATCTGTTTCGCGATGAAGAAACGCTCGAGCTTTGCGCGACAACCGGTTTGAACCCGGAAGCCGTGCACGAAACGCGTATGCGACTTGGCGAAGGTCTGGTGGGACGCGTTGCGCGCACCGGGCGGGTGATAAATACCGATGATGCACCCTCCACCAAAGGCTTCCGTTACATGCCAGAAACCGGCGAGGAAGCGTATAGCGCTTTCATGGGCGTACCTGTGCAGAGACTTGGTGAGACGCTTGGCGTGCTCGTGGTCCAATCCAAAAGCGCACGACGCTACTCCGAAGACGAGGTTTACGCAGTCGAAGTCGTGGCGATGGTCATCGCAGAGATGGCAGAGCTTGGCGCGTTTGTCGGCGAAGGAGCAGCGATGTCGGCCCGCCACCAGCAACCGGTACTATTTCGGGGCGGTAGTGCGCAGGAGGGTGCGGCACAAGGACATGTCTGGCTTCATGAGCCACGCGTAGTCGTCACCAATCCAATCGCCGATGACCCGCATAAAGAGTTTGAACGACTGAACGAGGCCGTCGAAACACTGCGTGTCGGTGTGGATCAGATGCTGTCCACCGCAAGAACCGGTGACAGCGAACAGCTTGAAGTGCTTGAAGCCTACCGGATGTTTGCCAATTCCAAAGGTTGGATGCGGCGCATGGAAGAAGATATCTCCCTTGGCTTGTCAGCTGAGGCGGCTGTGGAAAAAGAGCAATCGACCGCACGCGCGCGCATGTCTCAAGTGACTGACCCGTACCTGCGGGAGCGGCTGCACGACCTGGATGACCTGTCCAACCGCCTGTTGCGTATTTTGACAGGCCAAGGCGCCGAAACCGGTGCGGACATGCCAGAAAACCCTATTCTTGTAGCGCGGAACATTGGACCAGCTGAACTGCTTGATTATGGCCGGAAATTAAGCGGAATCATTCTCGAAGAAGGCTCTGTTGGCAGCCACGCCGCAATTGTGGCGCGCGCTCTAGCAATTCCCCTTGTGGTGCACGCCGAACGCATCACGACAGAGGCGCTAAATCGCGATCTGGCGCTTGTTGATGGCGACAACGGTGTGGTGCATCTGCGTCCCGATGAAAGCGTCGTTGCGGCTTTCAAAGACAAAATGGCGATGCAGGCGCAAGCACAAGAACGCTATGTGTCGATCCGAGAGAAGCCCGCTGAAACACTCTGTGGGAACAAGATTAATCTGCACATGAATGCAGGCCTCATGGCGGATCTGCCCAGCCTTGAAAGCTCTGGCGCCGAGGCCGTTGGGCTGTTCCGCACGGAATTACAGTTTTTGATCCGCGCACATATGCCTAAAAGGGCCGAACTGAGTAAACTTTATTCCGGCGTGATGGATGCCGCAAAGGGTAAACGCGTTGTGTTTCGCACGCTGGATATCGGATCAGACAAGGTCGTGCCCTACATGGCCACTGTCGATGAGCCAAACCCAGCTCTTGGATGGCGTGCGGTCCGCATCGGGCTTGATAAGCCTGGTGTCATGCGCATGCAGTTGCAAGCATTGATCAGAGCCGCAGCCGGTCGCCCTCTTTCCGTAATGTTCCCCTTTGTCGCGCAACGCGAGGAGTTTACCCGTTCGCGGGCAGAAATGGACAAAGCCATGGAACGGGAGCGTATTCTTGGTCATCCACTGCCGGAGAAACTCGAAGTCGGCGCTATGCTTGAGACACCCTCTTTGGCCTTCGCACCAGAGAGTTTTTACGCCGATGTCGATTTTCTATCTATCGGCGGCAACGATTTGAAACAGTTCTTCTTCGCCGCGGATCGTGAAAATGAATTGGTTCGGCGTCGCTACGATACACTAAATGTCAGCTTCCTGAGTTTCCTAGAAGATATCGTTGACCGCTGCGACGCACTTGACACACCTCTGTCTTTTTGCGGCGAGGATGCGGGACGCCCGATTGAGGCAGCCTGTCTCGCGGCAATAGGCATGCGAACCCTTTCCATGCGCCCGGCCTCTATAGGACCGGTAAAATCGATTCTTCGACGCACGGATCTTGGTGAGCTCTACAAGATCATAGACAAGAGCCGAAAGGACGGACATCAATCCGTCCGACCCGCGGTTATGCAGTATCTCAAGGATAAGCTCTAATTTAAGCGCGTTTGACGTTTGGCTGCTGTATCAAAGCAATAAATTCGTTTTGCACATCGTCGAAATTCATATCGGCCTCTATAGCCAATCGACGAAGGCCAAAATGCACGTGCGCAATGTCTTGATAGTAACGGCAATAAACAAAGTTGGTCACAGCGCCGGCTGCAGCGCCGAGCACAGGCACAGCTTGTGCCGCTAGCTTTTGACCCAGAACCGTCGCCAGCCTAGGGGCGACCCGCGAAATCAAACCTTGCATCGCGGCCCCAGAGAGCGCCATCCGCGTCGCCAAAAACGCCAGGTCTGCCCCGTCGTCTGCCTCCAAAGGTCCCGCTGCGCCAAAAACCTGCACGCAATCAAAACGCACGGTTTCTTCGCTAGGATCAAAACCTTGTTCTATCGCTGCATCTTGTATCGCGCGCAGCAAAACGGTTGTGGTGAATGGCAATTCGGCCAACGCGGTCGGCAAACCGCCAACACCTCCAGCTACGCCCATGGCAGTAGTGACGGCTCGGTTAAGCCAACCCGGCGTCTCACCAACTACCGCGCGTGAACCGTGCGCTGCTCCCATTGCGGCGTGCAATGCTGCTTCTGTTGCTTCATCCAGTCGATCCCGTACCGGTTCCGGAATACGCGTCAGCAGGTTTTCGGTTTGCGTACCAATCATGTTGAGAACATCAATGCCCAGAGTGCGCGCGTTTTGATGACGGCGCACCAATTCCTGCAATCGTAGCTGACGCGTGGTTACGTCAAGCGGCGCACCCAAAACTTCAGAAATTGTTTTTTCTGTCATATTGTTAAGATCGGGATACCGTCTCAGATTTTCAAGCCGCGCGTACGACCTGGCCGTGCACACCATCCCAGCTATTATTCTGAACCGAGACCCCGAGGACTCTCAATGGATTGGTAGGTGCCGGCATTTCCACGCCGGACAATCGAAAAAACCCAAATCGACTATAGTAAGGTAGATCACCCACAAGCATGGCGCGGCCCCAACCGCTCTTCTCTGCGCGCGCCAAAACTTCATTGATCAGATAGGCACCCAGGCCTTCTCCTTGTCGTGTTGGGTGTACGGCGATCGGTCCAATTAAAAGTGCTTTATGCCCACTCACTACCACGGGCCAAACTCTTATGGCACCAGCTAAAATTTGATCATCATCGCGCGCTGCCAGGCAAAGCTCAGCGACCGGATTAACCTCTTCGCGGAGCCTGTAAGACGACAACGCCTCGCGACCTGGCGCAAAGCACAAATCGTAGAGCGCTTCGACCTCCCACCAATCCTCCTGTGTTTCGCATTCCAGATGAAACACGCGCCTGTCTCCGCTTGCCCTTTCGGCTGGATCGTCGCCTAACACGGGGTTAGGAGTTGCACAAACAGATCAACGAAAGAGCCCTGATGTTTTATCGCCCCGAGGACGGCCACGGACTGCCGCACAACCCGTTTAACGCGATTGTAACGCCAAGACCGATTGGATGGATTTCAACACGGGGATCTGACGGGCAAGAAAACCTCGCCCCTTATTCATTTTTCAACGCCGTGGCGTATGTTCCTCCACAGGTCATGTTTGCGTCTACCTCCGCCAAGCCAGACCGGGGTGATACCAAAGACAGCGTTGCCAATATTCGTGAAACCGGCGTCTTTTGCGTCAATATTGTCGAATTTGAAATGCGCAATGTAATGAACCAAAGCTCCGGTCCGTGGGAGAAGGACATCGATGAATTTGAGCTGGCTGGCATCGAACGCGCGAACTGTAAAACCATCGCGTGTTCACGTGTCAGCGCGGCGCCGGCCGCGCTGGAATGCAAGCTGACAGAGATCGTGCGCTTACCAGGAGAGGCGAATTTCGTTGTTTTTGGCGAGGTTACGGGCGTTCATATGCGCGATGACTGCATGAAGGACGGTCGGTTCGAAGTGATGTCATTCAACCCGCTAGCCCGACTTGGTTATCGTGATTACACGGCTGTGCGCGAAGTCTTTAGCCTAAATCGACCCGACGAAAGAGGCTGACGGTTGCGTCAGAAATCTGTTGGCGCTCCGCCTTCTGCCTTGCGTCGTTCGACAAAGGCGGCAAGCTCTTCTCTGATCGCGTCATCCATTGGGGGTTCTTCAAACTCTGCAATAATATCCTGAAAAATTTGATGTGCGCGCTGCGCGGACCAAACCCCACCGGCAACTTCCCAGGCTTCAAAGTTGCGCCAATCGCTTGCAAACGGTTGATAAAACGCCGTGGTGTAGCGGTCCTGGGTGTGCTGAATACCGAAGAAATGGCCCTGATTGCCGACCTCGCGCACGGCCTCAACGGCGATTTCATCAGGACCCGTCGCTGTGACCACAGGATCCAAGTAACGTTGAATGTGCTGCAACACTTCACAATCAAGGATAAACTTCTCCGGGCTGGCGATCAGCCCGCCCTCTAGCCAGCCAGCCGCGTGATAGATCATATGCGCGCCGGACTGCAGAGCGGACCACAGGCTGTTGGAGGTCTCCCACATCGCCTGGCCGTCGGGTACATTGGCCGCGCACACGCCGCTTGCGCGCATTGGAAGTCCGTAAAACCGGGCCAATTGTCCAGTCATCTGCGTGGCCCGCATATACTCTGGCGTTCCAAAGGCAGGTGCGCCGGATTTCATGTCGACATTGCTGGTGAATGTGCCAATCGCGCAAGCCGCACCTGGACGGATGATTTGCGCCAGAACAATCGCGCAAAGTCCCTCGGCCAGTGATTGTGCAACCGCGCCGGCCATAGTGACAGGGGCCATCGCGCCTGCGAGCGTAAAGGGCGTCACGACGAGCCCCTGGTTGCGGCGTGCAAGCCGGATCCAGCCGTCAAGCATGGGATAGTCATGCTTCAAAGGGGAGGTCGAGTTGATGTTGGAATACATCTTCGGGCCGCTTTCAAACTCCTCATCAGAATGCCCGCCTGCGATGCGCACCATCTCCATGACATCCTCGACCCGCTCCTTGCCAAGACAATAGGCATGGGCGACCTTGTCAGAGATCGTGAGCTTGTCATAAAGCGCATCAAGGTGGCGGACGCTGGCATGCACGTCCTGCGGCTCCACTGGGTAGCCACCGACAAAATGAATACAGTTAAAGTACTGACTTAGCTTGAAAAGATTAGCGCACATCTCACGCGTGCCTGTGACCTTCTTGCCAAGATTGAGGTCCCAGTAACTCGGGGGTGAAGAGACGTTGCCAAAATTCATCGTCCCGTCACCGATGGTTATG
>JBCDDS010000166.1:0-7369 GCA_039180185.1 Pseudomonadota bacterium
ACCCCATTCCGCGCTTGATCGACAGACGCCGGACGACGCATATTGGGCAGGCTTGGAACAGCAGAAAGCAGCATGAAACCTAAACCCGATACACCTTAGAAACGCTGCAAACCTGTCCGAAAAGGTGGGACCACTTCTAAGCTCACTTCGTCCGCGTTGCAGTCATCTGTCGACCCCCAGATTGCGCAAGTGCAGCCAACGGCAGGTTCGACGGGCCGCACTGCAGCGACGAAATCAACCGTTGGAGGTCGGCTTTGGGCCGTTCCAAGCTTACCGGGCGCCATCAGATTTTGAATGCTGCGATACCTCCGATGGCGACAACGAACCCGTTGCTTCACTTTCTGCGGTACTTACGAATGTCTGATCATCGTGGTACATGTAGTCGAGTAGTTTTGTAGATCTCAGACTAATACTGTTCACTGAACCTGCAGTACTTGCCTGCATCAAACGAATTGAACTTTCGGTGCGAGAGAAATTGAGAGAAAATCCATTGTCTGACTTGCAAGAAGTAGAAATTGAAAAGCTCAAGGCTGAGGCCCAAAAGGCTAAAGCGGAAGCAAAAAAGATAGAATTTGAACTTTCCCGTCCATGGTTCAAACGAACTGCCTTATTTCAAGCAATTGCCGCGGGCTTCGTAGCCGTTCCGTTGGTTTGGTTTTACGTAACTGAGGTCGCTATTCCGTTATATGAAATCGAAACAATATCGCTAACTAGAAAGAACGAAGAAACCGCTCTTGAGTTGCAGAAAAGAGAACGGGAGTTTGATGCGCGTTTGACTCAACTTGTTCAGGAAAAGGACTCTCAAGAACGTGATTATTTGCTTCGTTTGTCGAGCTTGGAGGCGCAGAAAGAGCAGTTGGAGAGAGACAGAAAGGTTCTAGGCGAACAGTACGCGGCAATTTTGAGTGAACAAGAGATTTCAGAAGAGAGGCGGGAATCACTCGAAAACGATGCTATCAAGCTGCTGCGGGAACTCAAGCTTTCGCAGATGGAACTGGCTGAAATACGGCGTGCGCGGAACGAGCAGACTAAGATCGCGAGCTCGACGGCGGAAGCCGTCGCAAGCGAATTGGAAAAGCTTCGTCCAATCTACTCTGCAGATCCAAGTCTGTACTCAACAAGTGAAGCCCTAGTCGTTCACGTATCTGATTACGATGATCCGTCAATCCCAGACCTTCCTGGGGCAAAAGTAGATGGCGCTGAGGTTTCCCACCTTTTTAGGCGATTGGGTTTTGAGACCACCACCCTTTGGAACCCAAAAAAATCCGAGATCGAGTCTGCAAGTTTAGAGATAATAGGTCGGCTAGATGAGAACTCCCGCTTCATAGTCTACTGGGTGGGACATGGCTATCCGGTGGATCAAGCGGGGGTGAGACGGGGATATTTTACTCCAAGAGATTGTAAACCAGAGTCTTTAGAAGGTTGCATCCAGATGGAATTTTTGACCGATCTATTGGAACGATCAAACGGAAGCAGCTCAGCCGCGATCGTCGATACGAGTTTTGCAAATCTTGCATTCCCAAGTTCTAGAGGGCTAGTAATCTTTTCCGAAGCGGAGACATCCCGCAGGTCGCGCGAAGTCATCTCAGCGACGAACGCTAATGGGTTAGCGTTAGACACAGTGCCCGGCGGTAAGGGCCCAATAGCAAAAGCTCTGATTGAGGGACTGGGAGAAGCAGAGGCAGATTTCAATGGGGACGGGGTTATTCGCATGCTCGAACTCTACCAGTTCATAACGCAAAGCGTAGTGGCAAGTACGGGCGGTCGACAGATACCAACGTATGCAAACCTTTTACCCAACGGTGGCGAAATGGTTTTTTTTGTTTCGGACGCTGTCGAAGTGCTTCAACAATGACTTAGGAACTATCTCAATCTGAATATCGAGGCTCTCGCCCAGTTGGTGCTATTGCAGTAAAACCGCCATTCGAATGGAATGGTTTGTCCACGTGTGAGCCATTCACAGACCTTAGACTTCGCTTTCTTGTCGAATGACCGCTAAGCGCGCGCAACCGCAGAATCTTGACGTCTCGCCCAAGGTCCGCTTTGGGCCGGGACTGACAGTACCCAAGTCACTTATTTCATGGATGCTGCGTCATCTCCGAGCTTAGAAGTGAGCCCATGCTTCTCGATTGTTAAGTCATACATTTGGTGAAAATGCTAAGAAAAGGCTGCTTACTCTAAATTTCTTCATTTCAGGTTTGCAGTCGTGGCCAGTCCCGCACCATTGAGAGGCTTCAGCGATCCCTATGCAGAAACGGCCGTCACGCTTTGTGACGGCCGTAACGTAGCAAGGTGCAGGCGAGATCAATCGTATGAGAACAGCGACCGCGCACGTTCGAATTTTGCACGCCATTCTTTCACAAAAACGCTTGCGCTGGCATCAGCAGAACCGTTGGTGTTCAGCGTGACAGCAGCTTGCCCCACGATGTCGCGTGCTGGAACTGTTGTTGCGCTCAGCAAACGGACGGCGCCTGCCGCGCCCTGCTGATGCGCCAGATAGAGCATCCAGCCTTCTGGCTCACGCTCCAGCATTTTCCGCAGATAACGACGGTTGTCATCCATCAGACGTGCACCCGCATCCACATTCGCTGAGATGTCATACGGATCCAAAAGGCCGTATAGCTTTGCAGTCGAATTGATGAACTGCATGACACCCTTTGCGGTCGAATTAGGATTCTTTACGTTTCTAAAGCGTGATTCAATCCATCCAACGGCGGCCAGGGTTGTTGGGTCAATTTGATGCTTGAGTGCTTTTTCTTCTATGAGTTTCAGCACCGAAGCCTGATCCGCAGTAAGCGTTTTTGTCGATTTCAGTGCTTTTGTGCTGCTGTTATCGGTGTCTGTTTCTCTGCCTTCGTCATTAGCGTCAGGCGTTAGGATTGATGGGTTTATGTCAATTGTACCGCTGAATCCTGCTGTGATGCCACTGTCTTCCATGCCAACTTCGAAAGACAGGTTCCCGTTCTGCAATGTGATGGTTCCGCAGGCGGACAAAGAGGTGAATGCGGTGGCAGCGAGTGCCATCAGGACTTTTTTCATCTGGGAGTTTCCTTCTCGATGCGCGCCTCCAAAGCGGGCGCATCTCCCCCAGTAATCACACACTAAGTAGTTGACATTATTTGTATTTTTTCGTTTCGCTTCATTCCGAAGCCGCCAATAAGGAGCATCGTTTCCTTTGAAATATGAGGGATGAAAGTCTGGTGTTCTCGGTGTTAGTCTAACGTCTGCGCAGACTGCCAATGGTGCTGGACTGAAACAGTTTTCATTCCTTCAGATTCTGAAGGTTGCACTTTTGTTCCGGTTCTTAGAGGTTCAGCGTCAAAGTCTGAGACTGATCGCAAAGATCAGCGACACCAAGCAGCCGACAGGTACCTATCGGCATGCGTTAATATAGGGAGAAGAACATGTTTGATTTCGAACAGGAGTTCTCACATTTCCTGAAAGGCAATTGGGCTCAGCAATTATTGCGGCCCCTTTTCGTCTATTCAAACCTGAAAGCGGAAATGTATTTGACCACCATGCTCGCGCACGAGACTGTGCTACTCAGCAAGATTGTTGATTTGATCCCCGATCGCGAGGACCTCGTTGATGACCGCGAAATGCTCGCAAAAAAGGTTGCGGCGGTACGGAATGCACAGAATGCGTTCGAGGCTTCAGAGTTGACAGATTCTGCTTACGGTGCGTGGTCGGATAAGCTGCTGGCGGCGTTGAATCACCCAGACAATCCTGCGCTCAAGGACCGGAAGAATGGCGGCATCGCATCGAACGTGTTGACCGGCTTGGCGGGCCCCGTTGGAAGGGATCTGATCGATTACTTGGCGCATACTGTTCTGCAGCCCGTACTCACGGGTAAAGGCGATGGTGCAAAGTTGCCTATCATCACCGTGCCGTTTCTGCTCGAAAACGTATTCAAGTCCCCCTTTGGTGCAGGTAGCCGTCAGCCGATTAAGCAGGCACTTGAAATGCTGGAAAGCATAGGTTTCACACGCACGGTACGTGGGTATGATGAATATATCGAAGCATACCAGTGCGATGTCGGAAGTCGTAATCCGGTCTCTTTGTTTGCGGCAGAACTGACTGATGAAGAAATTGAAGCAAACAACCGGCAGCCGGTTACTCGCAACGGATCGCAAACTCACCGCAAGATCAATGCGACCACCGAAATGATCATGTTGACTTCAAAGTTCTTCATCTTCCTCACCGAGCGGGATGAATTGGCGGCACAGTGGAACTACACGCGTTCTCGCGGCATATTCGGCGTTGCTCGGCGGTTCCTCCGCCGCCTAGGGGCAGCTCGTCGCATCTTTGGCCGATCAATGGGGGTTGTCCTTGGTGCTGCCATGGCTATCTCCGCAACGGATGTTTCAGCCCAAGGCGGTCGGATTACAATGGCGCCCTGGTCATTTGAGCCGCCTGTGGAGATGCATATGACAGCAAATGCCGGTCAGAAACTGACTGGGAGCGGCGATGCGATCCTTGCGAGCGTGTCACCCTATCTAACGCTTGCCACCGCTGGCAGTAAATTAACAGGCACCGGCGATGTAATTCTCGCCAGTTCAGCATTGACGGACTATGCCATGGACACAAGTTCCATTGGTTTCAAATTCGCTATGGAGCCCAAAGAGTTAGCCCATCAATTTGGAATTGATGGTTTGAAGGTAGCCGCAAAGTATGGCGTAGTCGCTGACAGTTCGAATGTGAGCCCGGTGTACTACATGGCGGATCGGTTCAACAATTTGACACCCGGCTCAGATGACGCCTCCTATGCCGTGAACGCTAACCCTGCGCTGGCTGGTATGGTGAACGAGTTGGTGCAGGTTGTCGTGGCATCATCCAAGTATGAGGACACACTCAAACCCGCGTTCGTTATTCAGGACTGGTACAACGGCGGCTCAAAACTGTCAGGAAAAGGAAAAGAAATCCTTAAATAGGCTGGGGAATTTGCTCAAAAATAGCTGGGGCCGCTTCGGCGGCCCTCCTTTTTTGTGCTTAGGGTCACGTCCTAGAACAGAAGACCGACTGGGAGCAAAGTTCGCAGATAGTATCTTTGTCAAACGCCAGATTTCGTGGTTGCCGCGAATGGCAGCATTTGGGTTCTCTCCTAGATGTCGTCTGTGGGCCGTAAAGTCTAAAAAGTCCTATATTTCGGCAAGCAAAATTAGCATTTTGTTCAAGGGGCAAGACCGCTCGGCGAGCGTGCGGAAGTTGCTCAAAACGCGCAAGCTAGGATGCTATCTCTGGTCGTACATGTAAACTGAGATTTGAGGCTGTTGTGGGCGGCTTGCACTCGTTGTAGGCACAACCATCACTCACCTAAAGGACACACAATGCCAAACCTGGACGATCTCCTTGCACAAAAAGCTGCCCTCGAGGCAGAAATCAAAGAAGTCGCTAAACAAGAACGCGACGACGACCTCAAGACGGTAAAGAAACTTATCAAGAAGCATAAGTTCACCGCATCGATGTTGGCGACTGTGGTTGCAAAGGGCCGCACTAGAAAGTCGGCCTGAACTCAGTCGCCGCGCCAGTGCGCTAGGCGCCCAAAAGGTATAAAAATAGCTGGCCTCCCGCTACTGCCGCGAGAGCAATTATACCCGCCCATAGATTACGCGGCTGTCTTTTCTCAGGACTGGACGTGCTCAAAGTTCTTTTCCCACTCAATACCGGACCCCACGGGTTAATCTTCTGGTTGAATGTGCGCAAGAATTTTCCCGACAATCTGACCCGAGGCATCAGTTTGTAGCACAACATTAAGACCGATGGTGAAGTCATGAAGTTTATCGGTATGCATCAGGCGGTGGAAATGTCGGAATGTTCTGCGATTCAGCACGAACTGAATTGATGGGTCTTGGGCAAATACCTCTTGCAGCACTTTTTGAGTGGCCTGGGCCGGTAGGCCGTTCAACTGCTCAGGGTTTTCGACCCCAGCGAGCGTCATGGTTCTAAGAGCGTCGGGTGATAAAGGGACCGGTCCGGTTAGCTCAGACAACGTAGACCGCAGTGTCTCCAGTTCTTCTTTGGTCGCTTTCGGCTCATCCAGGTGAGGTGTAGGGGCATTGGGTGTTGTTTGAGGATGATGGTTCATGGGGAAGGGTTAAGGATAGTATTTTCGATTGAGACTGTCGCAAAAGCTGCGTCTCAGCCAGGCTCGGTTCACTAAGGCTCATGTCGATCTTTTTGCAGAGCTTTCTGTACAACTCTGACGTTGCCCGGTTGCGTGTAGTGCGCGCGGCTGTATTCGCCAAAACGCTGCAAGGTTTCCCACACAACCTCGCCTTGTTGCGTGACGATGCCCAGGTTTTGCAGTGCCGGAAATGGGCCTGTGGCATCTCTGCCGTTTTCGACTGCGCGTTGACTATGCGTTTGGTTGAACAAATGGGTTTGCCAGCGAATTATTCCCGCCGCTTCGCGCCCATCGAAGATTGCGCCGTCTTGATTGGCAGAACGACCCAAGAGCGCGCCAACAATCCGAGACGCCCGGTGTAACGCCAGCGGATCCAACGCTTGATCCTCAGTCCAGTCCAGGCCGGTTAGGGTTTCTAAATAGCCGCTCTGCCCACCTTGGTCGGTCATCGCCCAAAGTTGCAGCAATTCACTCGCACGGGCTACGTCAGCGGGTGGCCAACCGGTGATGTCGAGGGTGACCTGCGCACCGGTTATGGTGACGGCTCTCAGGTGTTGGGATCCGTCAGGATTTGCAAATCCTTGCACGTGCTCGCGGAACCGGAAAGGTTCAGTCTCCGTATGGGCTGGGATGGTGTCCCCGGTTGGAATGGTCAGTGTTTGACCGAGTTCCGCCTGTACGTCTAAGCCAGTACGGGCATAGTCCGTCTCTTGCTTGATAATTTGGTGCAGCGTTGCGCGGTCATCTTTGGTCAGGTCCGCATCTTGGTCGACTGCGGTTAGAAAATCCGCAAAGCTGCCTGCCACAGTGGCCGCTGCCAAGTTAAGGCCCGTTTGGTCGAGTAAGCGGTTCACGACTTCCGGTTTGTCCGGCAAGGCAGATTGCAGCAGGGTCACTTTACTCAGAATGGCCCGCAGGTGCTGTTTGGTTTCTAAGTTGTTGGCAGTGTCGATGACTTGGCGTAGCGCTTTGGCAGTGCTGACACCTTCGTCTTTTAGGCGATCAAACTCGGTTTGAAGTTGCCGCAGTTCGACGTTTCGTTGCGTCTTGTCGACACGAGTTTCGACACGGTGGTCTTTTTGGTCATTCCTTTCTTGATGGAGACTTTTCAGGCCATGTCGTGTGTTCGAGAGTTGTGTTTCTTCTGTAATTAGGGCGCTTTCCTCCCCTGCTTCGGTTGGGACTTTGGCGGGCACCCCGTCGTCAATTTGACCAGTCGTGGTTTGGTTACGCCGCTCGGTGGCA
>JBCDDS010000167.1:0-7087 GCA_039180185.1 Pseudomonadota bacterium
AATTGATCCTCATAAATTACCTATATTTTCCAAAGCTATAAAATCCATATCTAATGCAGATTATGTTGCGCCCCGGTACCTTCCTCGTCCATCAATCCGCGTCCGGTTTTGAACCGGTCCAGCCGGAATCGCGCCGCCGCTTCGTGCGGCTCTACCTCAATTGTGGGTGGTGCTATGGCGGCTTTAAGGCTGTGCCGGGCTCCGGTCATTGCACGGCGCATTTGCTGGCAACGGGAGAGCCGCACGAAGCGGCGGCGCGATTCCGGCTGGATCGATTCAAAACCGGACGCGGATTGATGGACGAGGACGGTACCGGGGCGCAACATAATCTGCATTAGATATGGATTTTATAGCTATGAAAAATATAGGTAATTTATGAGGATCAATTGCCCTATATGTGGTGAGCGTGACCGGCGAGATTTCTACTACGCTGGACACAGCACATTGCTTAATCGACCGGACGCTTCAGCGGATCAGACTGTTTGGGATGACTATGTGCATAACCGCGATAATCCTTGCGGTGAGACGCGCGACCTGTGGTATCATGAAATGGGATGTGGTGCCTGGATTGTCGTCACGCGAAACACAGTAACACACGAAATTTTGTCAGTTGAGCTGGCGGAAGAGGCACGCTCATGAGGTTGGCTGGCCAGGGGCTCATAAACCGCGATGAGCAAATCAGGTTCACCTTTGACGGGCGCTGGTATCGCGGGTTCAAAGGTGACACGTTGGCTTCTGCGTTGATGGCCAATGACGTGCAAGTGGTTGCGCGGTCTTTTAAGTATCACCGCCCACGCGGCATCTTTGGCTGTGGCAGCGAGGAGCCCAATGCGCTGGTTACGCTAGGGCGCGGTGCGGGACAGGAACCGAATGCGCGCGCTACTACCGTGGAATTGTACGAGGGCTTGGAGGCATATAGCCAAAATGCCTGGCCAAATCTCGATTTTGATCTTCTGGCGATCAATGATTTGGCCGCGCCATTTCTGGGCGCAGGCTTTTACTACAAAACCTTCATGTGGCCGCAGAAATTCTGGGAAAAGCTCTATGAGCCGCTCATTCGGCGCGCAGCGGGTTTAGGAGAAATTTCACCTCAAGAACATGAACTAAAGCACGAAAAAGCATATGCTTTTTGTGATCTTTTGGTGATAGGTGGTGGGCCCGCTGGCCTGATGGCGGCTTGGATTGCGGCGCAGTCGGGCGCAGATGTGATCTTGGCCGATGAGGATACCGTTTTGGGTGGGCGTTTAAACGCCGAACGTCTGGAGGTGGACGGACAGCCCGGTTCAGCTTGGGCCGTTGATATGGCCCGACGTCTATCAAACACGGAAAACGTGCGGCTTATGACGCGCACGACCATCACTGGTGCCTATGATCAGGGAACCTACGGTGCTCTTGAGCGGATCGCACCTGATGTGGCGGCTAGAGAAGGTGCGCCAAAGACGTGCTTTTGGCGCATCGCGGCAAAACGCGCGGTGCTGGCGGCCGGAGCCATGGAACGCCCGATTGCATTTTCCAATAACGACAGACCCGGCGTCATGCTTGCGGCCGCGGCGCGCGCCTATGCCAACCGGTGGTGTACGGCGCCAGGCAAACAAGTCGCTGTGTTTTGCAATAATGCAGACGGACACCGCACTGCAGCAGATCTGCAAGCGGCGGGTGCTGAGGTCGTTGCGTTGATCGATACGAGACCGGAAGCCACCAGTGATCTTGACGTTCCATTTTATGCGGGCGGTCAGGTCAAAGGTACTCGTGGGCGCTCAGGATTGAAGTCCATCACTCTGCAAGCCTCTGGAAAAGAAATGAAAATCGAAACAGATGTGCTTGCAGTGTCTGGTGGCTGGAACCCCTCGGTTCACCTTACATGTCATATGGGCGGACGACCAATTTGGAACGAAGAAATTGCAGCATTTCTGCCGAAAGCCAACGCTGTGCCGGGTTTAGAGGCGTGCGGGGCGGCCAATGGCACCTTTTCAACTCATGCAGCAATGCAAAGCGGTGCTCAATCTGCGCTGAACGCGCTGAGTGCGCTTGGATTAAAACATCCGAAGTATAAACTGCCCAAAGCTGAGAATGAGGCGTACAGTATCAGCCCATTTTGGGTCGTGGAGGGCAAGGGACGTGCTTGGCTCGATTTCCAGAATGATGTGACGGTTAAAGATGTCCGGCAGGCTGCGACAGAGAACTTCCGCTCCGTTGAGCACATGAAACGCTACACCACGCAAGGCATGGCGCCTGATCAGGGTAAGAACTCAAACATCAACGCGCTCGCTGTTCTGGCAGGTGCCACCGGCGAAACTATTCCAGCAACCGGCACGACGACGTATCGACCACCCTTTGTACCTGTGCCGATTGGTGCGATGGGGGCAGGTGGCTCAGGAATAGGGTTTGCCCCTCAGCGATTTATCACATCTCATGAAGCCACACTGGCCAGCGGTGCGCCGATGATTGAGGCCGGACTTTGGTACCGGCCAAGTTACTTCCCGCTTTCCGGAGAAAACAACTGGCGTCAGTCGTGCGACCGAGAGGTTGAGATGGTCCGCGAAGCATTGGGTGTTTGCGATGTCTCAACGTTGGGAAAGATTGATGTACAAGGTCCCGATGCAGAGTCGTTTTTAGATTTTGTTTACACCAACAAAATGTCCACCATGAAACAGGGTCGCGTGCGGTATGGTCTGATGCTTCGCGAGGATGGATTCGTCATGGATGATGGAACATGCGCGCGTCTGTCTGACAACCATTTCCTTGTGACAACGACGACGGCCGCAGCGGGTCAAGTGATGCGCCATTTCGAATTCGTGCACCAATGCCTACGTCCTGCTTGGAATGTGCGCTTTGTCTCCGTCACCGAACAATGGGCGCAGTTTGCTGTTGCGGGACCGAAATCGCTGGAGCTCTTGCAAAATTTACTTGGGCAAGGGCTCGAGCGCGCTGACTGGCCCTTCATGTCCTGCGGAGACGTCGAGATTGGCGACGTCGCCGCGCGGCTCTTTCGAATTTCGTTCAGTGGCGAACTCGGCTGGGAGTTGGCCGTGCCTTCGCGATATGGAGCCGCGCTTTTCGATCATCTGTTGCGACTGGCAGAGGAGCTTGGGGGAGGGCCTTACGGGATGGAGGCCCTCAATGTGCTCAGGCTTGAAAAAGGGTTCATTACCCATGCAGAAATCGATGGTCGGGTGACGGCCAAGGATCTGGGCATGGGCGCGATGATGAGTCCTTCGAAGGACTTTATTGGTAAGACGATGGCAATGCGCCCCGGTTTGACCGAAGATAAGAGAGGGCATATTATTGGTTTGAAAACAATTGGTTCCGTGAAGCAATTAATAGCCGGTGCGCATTTGTTTGAGCCGGGTATGGAGCCCGTCAGCGAAAACTCTCTAGGCTACATCTCATCCGTCGGTTACTCCCCGACGCTGAGCCGAATGGTGGGTTTGGGGTTTTTGCAAAATGGACATGCAAGAATTGGTGAACCAGTTCGCATGGTGGAGCATTTGAGCGGGGTCATCGCCAATTGCGAGGTGGTCCATCCGGTGCAGTTTGACCAGGATGGAGGGCGGATGCGTGATTGAGCTTATCCCCAAGTCCCCACTGCATGGGCATGAGCCTCTGGATATTGGCGGTGTACATTTCTTTGAGATCAATGCCGGGGCAATGACATCGCTTTTGCCGTATAAGGGGAAGGCAAATGCTTTGTCCAAAGCTTTGCAAAAATGCCATGATGTGAGCCTGCCTGAACCGAACCGAACAACGGGTAAGACCGGCGCCCGCGTCATTTGGTTTGGCCGCGAACATACGCTTCTGATGGGCCCCGAACCCAATACGTCATTGGCGAAACACGCGGCTCTCGTCGATCAAACGGACAGCTGGACCGTGGCGGAGCTGCGCGGTGAAAAAGCCGAAGCGGTTTTGTCCCGTCTTTGCCCCCTCGATCTACGGTCTGCAGTCTTCAAACGTGGTCACACTGGGCGTACCGAGCTTTCCCATATGATGGCTTCTGTAACTCGCATTGGCGTCCAAAGCTTTCAGATCATGGTGTTCCGCTCAATGGTGAAGACACTGACACATGATATGCAGGTTGCGATGGAGAGTGTTGCCGCGCGAAAATAGACGCAAATCCGGCTTGGCGCGCGCGTTGGTTTGGCCCATATATATTGATTATGAGCTTGCCTCCGGGATTCCTTGATGAATTGAGAACACGCACGTCGCTGGCACGGGTTGCTGGGCGCAAGGTGACGTGGGACGCGCGCAAGTCCAATCAGGGTAAAGGTGATCTTTGGGCGCCTTGTCCGTTTCATCAGGAAAAAACAGCGTCTTTCCATGTCGATGACCGTAAGGGGTATTATTATTGCTTCGGTTGCCACGCCAAAGGCGATGCAATTTCCTTTGTGCGCGAAACCGAAAATGTCGATTTCATTGAAGCGGTGCGCATTCTGGCCGGAGAGGCCGGCATGCAAATGCCAGAACGCGATCCAAGAGCACAGGAAAAAGCGGATCATCTGACCCAATTGGCAGAGGTGATGGAAACAGCCCTTCGTCATTTCCGGCTGATGCTGAAATCCGCGGCTGGTGCGGATGCGCGTGACTATCTTGCGTGTAGGGGACTTGATGAAACCGCGCAGGATCGTTTTGAGATTGGTTTCGCGTTGGATGCCTGGCAGGGTCTATGGGATCAGCTGAAAAACAAAGGCATTGAGGATGATCTGATCCTTGCGTGTGGACTGGCAAAGCCGAGTCAAAAGGGCGGCAAACCCTACGATACATTCCGCAATCGCATCATTTATCCAATCCGGGATGTACGTGGGCGCTGTATTGCTTTTGGTGGTCGCGCGATGGATCCCAATGATGGGGCCAAGTACCTCAATAGCCCGGAAACCGAGCTGTTTGATAAATCGCGTACGCTTTACAACCACGCCCTGGCACGTGAGGCGGCGGGCAAGGGTCAGCCGCTGATCGTTGCTGAGGGATATATGGATGTTATCGCGCTTTCAGAGGCTGGGTTTACAGGCTCGGTGGCGCCTTTGGGCACGGCGGTGACGGAGCATCAGTTGGCCATGCTTTGGCGCATCGCCGATGAACCTGTGATCGCGCTTGATGGCGATACCGCTGGGTTGCGCGCCGCGTATCGGGTGATTGATCTGGCGCTGCCTTTGCTGGAGGCGGGCAAATCGCTGCGTTTTGCGCTGATGCCCGAAGGAATGGACCCTGATGATCTTTTGCGGAGTGAAGGCCCATCGGCAATCAAGGCACGCGTTGAACAAGCTATCCCCATGGTCGAGTTGCTTTGGCGTCGGGAAACCGAGGACCGCAGTTTTGACAGCCCAGAGCGCAAAGCTGCCCTCGACAAAGCGTTGCGCGAAAAGATTAAGTTGATACGCGACCCATCGATCAGAAGCCACTACGGCCAGACCATCAAGGATATGCGCTGGCAGTTATTCAGCGCACGTTCAGCGTCGCAGCGTCACGCGAGCGGCAGTCGATGGCAGAAAAATCAAAGCGTACGTGCAACCACCAAGTCTTCTATTCTGGCGGCGTCAGGCGATAGTGCGCAGGTACAACTTCGCGAAGCGGTGATTCTTGCTGTTTTGATCCAAGTGCCGGCTCTTTTTGCTGAGTTTGACAGTGACTTGGAGAAACTGGCCTGTCAGACACCGGAGCATGCGCGTATTCGCGACGCATTGCTGCGCCTTGCTCCGGATGCGGAACAAAACGCAATGGTGATGCTGGGCGAAGAAATCGGAGCCGACACTGTTGAAAAGCTCTTTTCCCAACCCCATTTGCGCGTGGTGCCTGCGTTGCGCCGGCCAGACGATCACGACCTCGCTCGCATGACCGTTTCGGATGCTTTTAATAAGCTCGAAGCAGACCGTGGATTAGCGGCAGAAATTGTCGAGGCTGAACAAGACCTTGCAGAGGGTGGCGACGAAACTGTGACTTGGCGATTGAACGAAGCTGTGCAAAACCGGCAAAAGTCGCTGCGAAGTGAGAAAGAAGACAAAACGGAGTACCGACGTGGCCAAAATGGTGCGCCGGTGAACCGTTCGGAACAAGATGAACTTAACGCGTTGATAGACCAGATGGGATTCAGTAAAGAGCCCTGAGGGTAACGCTTCAACGGGAATATTAAGAAAATAGCGCTTAAACCTTTGCGAATCACCGAATCGCACTATTGATTCGGAAAGAACGAATCGCTTCGACTTAACTGTACCAGGAGAGCATATGGCCAAGGACAGCGAAGAGGAAAAGCCCGAAGAGCGGGACGGCGAGCTTTCCCTCGATATGAGCCAGGCGGCGGTCAAGAAAATGATCGCGGAAGCACGCGAACGTGGTTTCATCACATACGACCAGCTCAACAAAGTTCTGCCACCTGATCAGGTTTCCAGTGAACAAATCGAAGACGTGATGTCGATGCTCTCAGAGATGGGCATAAACATTATCGAAGACGAAGAAGCCGAAGAAGAAGAGCAAAAGTCGACCGCCGTTGCTGAAATCGGACGCAAAGGCGAGATCACGCTAGGCTCTGGCAAAGAAGAAAAGCTTGACCGAACCGATGATCCGGTGCGCATGTACCTGCGCGAGATGGGCAGTGTGGAACTGCTCAGCCGGGAAGGTGAGATTGCGATCGCGAAACGGATTGAGGCCGGACGCAATACGATGATCGCCGGGCTTTGCGAAAGCCCGCTGACATTTCAGGCGATCACCATATGGCGTGACGAACTTTTGGGCGAGGACATCCTTCTTCGTGATGTGATCGATCTTGAAGCGACATTCGGCAACCAGATGGGTGAAGACGAGGGCGGGGAGCCTGTCGTCGAAGCTGCAAACATTTCTACCGCGCCTACGGAACGCGCTGAACCAAGCGGTGAACCCGAACTTGATGCCGATGGCAATCCAATCGCATCCGATGACGACGATGACGATGATGACGAACAGGCCAACATGAGCCTTGCGGCTATGGAGGCCGCGTTGAAGCCACGTGTTTTGGAAACGCTCGATCGGATCGCAGACGACTACGAAAAGCTCTCAGAAATGCAGGACAGCCGGATTTCGGCAACTCTGAATGAAGACGGTTCTTTCACCAAGAAGCAAGAAG
>JBCDDS010000168.1:0-7042 GCA_039180185.1 Pseudomonadota bacterium
AAACAAGAAGTAGGCGTTGAATCCGTTTGGGCTAAACCCGATGGTTTCCACATTCCAGCGCACGGCACGTGCCTTCAGCAACAACCGATCCAAGGCGTCGCTGGCGGATGGTTTGGGCGTAATCAGATGGCGCCACATGAAGTACCAGCCATACATCCAAACAAGTATGGCCGTCGGCATCATAAAGAGCAGGCTACCCGCCATATCAATAATCTTCTTCGTGCGATACCGCGCAGGGGCATAGAAAAGGTCGACGCGAACGTGGCCTGCCTGAACAAAGGTGTAGGTGCAGCAAAGAGCGACAACCAAAGCGTTGTGAAACTTCAATGCTTCGGCCCACCAACTGATGTCGAACGCAACAGGAATGCCAAAACCCAATGAGATGTCCGGACGCACAAAAATACGTTGAATGAAGACGATGATGATCTGCTGGATCACCATGATGAGACCAGCCCATGCAAAAAAACGCCCGACGATGTTTGCAAAGCCTTCAAGCCCGCGCACACAGGCCCACATGAAGCTGTTTCTCCAAAGCCCAATGCCGGTGACGATCAAAATGGCGGTGAAAACAACAAAGAAAAATTCAACCGAACCGCCATAATAGACGAACCGCATGATTGACTCTTTGTCCGACCAATCAAGCCAGGTTGCCGGGTGCGTCACAGCATAGGCAAAGTTATAAAACGCCAAACCTATATTTTGAAAAAACCAGAGCAGCGCGTCGAGCATGCGTCCCCCAATCGCCCCCAAATCGGGATATGCCGGTAAGCCCGGCTATTTGAAGTGTACGGGCCCAATGATTGGGCCCGTACGTGATTTTGTAAAGCCTAAGCTTACGCCAGAACGCGGTCGCGTTGGTTACGGTAGGCAGAGATAGAGTTGGTCAGCCAGCCTGACGAGGCTTTCATCGAAGCCTGGTAGTCAGCGAGCATTTCCGAGAAAATGTCGTCGCCGGAAAACTCGTCGTACACTTGTTGTGCTGCGCCACCCATAGCATCCCAAACGCTGTCAGGGAATTCCAGAACGGTCACACCACCTGCTTTCAGACGCTCAAGAGCCGCACCGTTGTTCATGAGGAACTGGCTAAGGTTCCAAACGTTGGCGTGACCGGCAGCAACTTCAATCGCTTTTTGTTGCTGTGATGTCAGCTCGTTAAAGACGTCCAGGTTGGTCGCAAGTGTCAGGCCCGCAGACGGCTCGTGGAAGCCCGCTGTGTAGTAGAACTTAGTGATTTCCTGGAAGCCAGCTTTCTCGTCGGCCCATGGACCAATCCACTCGGTTCCGTCGATCGCACCGGATGCCAGCGCTTGATACACCTCAGAACCCGGCAGGTTCTGAACAGATGCACCCATGTAGCCGAGCGCCTTGCCGCCCAGACCAGGCATACGGAACTTCAGACCGTTGAAGTCTTCTGGACCTGCAATCTCTTTTGCGAACCAGCCGCCCGCTTGCGTACCGGTGTTACCGGCCAAGAATGATTTCAGGCCGAAGATTTCGCCAAGCTGGTCATGTGCCGCACGACCATTGCCGTGGTAATACCAGTTGTTGAGCTCTGTCGCTGTCATGCCGAATGGCACGCCTGTGAAGAAGGCAAAACCTGGGTGTTGGCTGACGAAGTAATAATCTGCGGCGTGATACATATCCGCCTGACCGGCTGTCACAGCGTCAAAAACTTCGAACGCACCGACCAGCTCGCCTGCAGCTTTAACGTCGATGGTCAGTGAGCCATCAGACATCTCGTTGACGTTGTCAGCAACCTTTTGAGCGGCATCAAACACGCCTGCAAGACCACGGCCCCAGCTCGTGACCATAGTGAGTGTACGCTTACCCTGTGCATATGCAGGTGCTGCCAGCGTCGAGGCAGCGGCAGCGGAGCCACCCAAAGCAGTGTTTTTCAAAAATGAACGACGATCCATACGGTATATCCTCCCATAAAAATGAATGCGCCCGGCGTCACAAAGTGGCCGCGCGCGGATCGTTGCAAGTGTCTTTAGACTACCCTGCGCATACTTTTTTTGAAATACCGAGTACTGCGTACAATCGCACACGATATCGCGATTTTGGCCGCTTTCGCTCGTTTTGCAGGGCGTTCTTCAGGCACAAAAGCTAGGCAAAAGAGCAGATTCGTTTTATCGAATCACTATGGGAGGACTGATCGAACGGATTCGGTTGAATTACGGCCAGAAGCTTTTTCTGGTCGCCACACTACCGCTTATTCTTGCTGCGGTGGTGATTTCTGTGCTCGTCACTTTGCAATCCCGTCAGATGGCCGAACGCGAAATTCAAAACCTTGAAGCAGAATTGATCGCCGCAAAACGTGACGAATTGAAAAATTATCTTTCGATCGCACGAACCGCCTTCATAAACATCTACGGCCGTGCCGCTCCTGACGACGAGACCGCCAAACTACAGATCACACAAATCCTTTCAGGAATGATCTATGGTCAAGATGGCTACTTTTTCGTCTACGACTATGAAGGCAATAATCTGGTCAGCCCGAGGCAAACCGATTTGATCGGACGCAACTGGATTGGATTGCAGGACGCCTTTGGCACCCCTGTGACCGACGAACTTGTGCGTTTGGCGCGCTCGGGCGGTGGGTATCACAGCTATGAGTGGACCAAGCCGAGCACTGGCGAAATGGCACAGATGGTCACCTATGTGATTGGGTTGCAAGACTGGCGTTGGGCGGTTGGCACTGGTGTTTTCATTGACGACATCTCCGCCAAGGTAAATGCGGCGAAAGCCGGAGTTGAGAGCCGGATCAGGCGGACGTTTTTCTACATTGGGGTAATAACGATCGCGGCGCTTTTGCTTGTCTTCACATCAGGCATGTTCATTAACCTTCGTGAAAGACGCCTGGCGGATGCCAAATTGAAGAAGCTCACGCAGCGGGTATTTGATGCCCAGGAAGAGGAGCGTGGGCGTGTGGCGCGAGAGCTGCACGATGGGATCAGCCAAATACTTGTCGGCGTTCGCTACGCGCTTGATATTGCGCAAAGGCGTTTGACTGCCGGCGATCCGCGTGCTGGCGAAAACCTTGATCGCGGTATTGATAACTTGTCTGGCGCGATCCAAGAAGTGCGGCGCATAAGCCGCGATCTGCGCCCTGGCGTGCTCGATGATCTTGGTCTTGGCCCCGCTTTGAAGTCGCTTGTTGATGATTTTGGCAAACGGACTGCGATAGACGTTGCCTTCAGCACGGTCCCTTTCCGCAACCGCCTGGATGACGAAGCGAAAACCGCTCTCTATCGAGTCGCTCAAGAAGCATTGACCAATGTCGAAAGACACTCCAATGCCGAGCATGTTTCAGTAGAGGTACGTGGTCACGCAAACGGTGCAACCTTGCGTATTAGCGACGACGGCGTAGGCATTGACCGTACACAATCAACCTCACCATCGAGTGGTTTAGGCTTGCGCAACATGCAAGAACGTATTGAACAGCTTGACGGTGCGTTGCGCGTATTGTCCAGCAAGTCGGGCACTGTCATAGAGGCGACCGTTCCGCTGTCGCATCTGTTGCAACCTCAGGAGCGCTCTGAACCTGACAAGAAAGCAAGTGCATGAGTAACAGCCAACGAATCTCAGTCGCGATTGTCGACGACCATCCAATGGTGGTTGAAGGCATTCAGGCAATATTGGAAAGTTACGACGACGTCGATGTGATTGCTACGCTGTCGTCTGGCAAGGAGATTATCGATCAAGTTGAAACTCTGTCACCGGATGTCATCCTGTTGGATCTCAACATGCCTGGTATCGGTGGGTTGTCGACTACTGAGATCCTGCTGGAACGCTGTCCTGACATGCGCATCCTGATCCTGTCGATGCACGATAATCCGGAGTATATTTCGTCCGCGCTTAGCCACGGCGCAATGGGTTACGTCCTGAAGGATGTGCCTACTGAAGAAATCAAACTTGCCATAGATGCAGTAATGAAGGGCACGCGGTATTTGTGCACCGGCGCTAAGGGTTCGCTCACACCTGCGAAAGACGCAAGCGAACGTGAACAACTCACCAATAGAGAACAGACGATCCTACTGCAGCTGGCACAGGGCAAGTCCAACAAAGAGGTTGCGCTTGATCTCGACATTTCCGTGCGCACGGTTGAGACACACCGAAAAAACATCAAACGTAAATTGGGTATATCGAGCACCGCAGGTTTAACGCGTTACGCGATGGAGCACGGTGTATTGCAGGGAACCGGAGTGTCTCTGTAAGGCTCGCGAAATCTATATTCATATGCCAAACGGCTGCGCCACCTCGAAAAAGAAGAGTAAATTAAGCTAATTTCTGTTATAAGTTGAGTTATTCTTTTATTCTTATTTTGGGGGATAACTTGAGACTTCGCAAAAATATTAGGAACTTTGATACCGGCCAGCTTTCAAATATTCGGAAGACCTATGGGCGAATGCAATCGCTTATGGACAACCGTGGTTTTAATCACATCGCAGGGCTGCACGGTATCCCAAACTTTCACTGCTGGCATCATCAAGCTGTACGCGATGTGGATCAGGGTGTAAGGCTTTTTCTGCCTTGGCATCGCGCATATCTATATACATTTGAGCAATTTCTTATTGACGCCGCAGAAGACGAAGGTTTGGCAACCGATGAAATCGCGCTACCCTGGTGGGACTGGCGTTCTACGACGTCGCGAACTGAAGGTATACCAAAGGAATTCGGCGATCAGAATGATCAAGACGGGAATCCAAATCCTCTTTTTTCATTTACGATAAATCAGCCCCAGTCCGGCGTCGCTGAACCAACGGAAAGGTGGCCCATGAATCCAGCTGGTCTTCCTCCTGAAAACACTGTTGAGGCGCTCAGGGCAAAAGGTGATTTTGACGATTTTAACGATGACCTAGAAAGCTTTCACGATACACTCCACGGTTGGATTGGTGGATATCTTCGCGACAATCAAGATCGACCAATTGACCGAAACGGCAATCTAGTCACGCGTCGAGAAGATGTAGTATTTGGTCATATGGGCGCTGTGGCCGTTTCTGCTTTTGATCCGATTTTTTGGTCGCATCATGCAATGATCGATAGGATATGGCGATTATGGCAAATCGATAATGGCGTAGAAACGGGTTTCACGCCTTCTTTGCAAAGTAGAGTTCTTGAACCATTCGGAATGACGGTCGCCGACGTGCTTGATGTTGCGCGTTTGGATTATGACTATGCCGGCGCAGAAAATGAGGTGATGTAATGAGCCTTGCTGATCTTTTCAAACTACCTTCTCACGTTTCAAAAAGATGTCGTTTCAATACACATGTATTCGAAAATGAGTTTGCCAGGGCGGATTTACATTTTTTCGGCGTAGATCACGCAACCTATAGCTACAATCTGCATGTGTTTTTGAACAATGAGGATGCTGATTTAAATTCGGATAGGACCATTGAAAATGGATATGCCGGGGTCGTACCGGTGTTCGGACACGGCGGATGTTATGGCGGATCAGGCCATTGTTGTGTGAAGCATATGTCACGTGCAGGCGATCGCAGGCGCGATCATCCTTTGGTGAAAGCCTTCAAACGACTTACGATCACTGAAACGCTTCGCCACGTCTTATCCGGGAAGAAGACATTCAAAGTGACAATCGTACCGGAAATTACCGGTGGCAGTAGCCGTTGTGATGCCGTTCCGGCGAAGTATTTTGATCGCGTCACAGTAGTAACATATGACTAAGTAAAAGCGGTTGATGATTGCTGTGGCGCGGCCGAAGTTTTGAGGCATGACAGACAAAGATAGCAAAAGTGTTGTAGTGGTCAAAAGCTACGAAGACGTGTTCGCGCAACTGAGCGATTCACGCTGGCGGACCGAAGTTATTCCAAAAGAAGATGCTTTGGATCCCGTTGGCACAGGAGAAATTTTTCGATTTGCCGCAGCGTTGCCCGGAGGAGACCTCGACACTTGGTCGTACATCTATCCACCGAATGGCAACCGTGCACTGCGTCTCTTAGGTTTTTTTGGTCGAATGACGATTTTGGCTCGGCAACAAATTTCTGAAAGGATCGAGCCAAAGTTACAGTTCCATCTCGTTGTTTTTGACGCCGAGATCGCAGTTCAAGAAGGCGCTGGCGCTGGCGACTTTTCGTCGGTCATCGTGCATGCGATCTATCCAACAGAAGAAAGCTTTGAACGGCACAGGATTAGTCCTGTACTCAAGTCAGATGCAATTACAGACAATCCAGCGGTGGTGTCCAAATCAAACAGATACGAATGAGAGTAGATGGGAATGATCTGTTATCGCAACATATGGAAAGAACTTGCATCATCATAAGAAACTTTTGCAATTTACCTGTTGACGGTCTTCAACCTCGCTCATAGGGTCCATGCGCGTATAACGGAGAACCTTGAAATGAACGACCTAATTGTCGTGGTGGGAAAATGGCGCATGGGCCGGTAACGGACACCATAACGGTACCCCATGCGCCCCCGAAAGATCGGGGGCTTTTTTATGCGCGAGAGACACGAAACATAGTCAACGTCATGAACGGAGCAAAACAATGACACGCCAAATGACTGGAGCGAAAATGGTCGTCCAAGCCCTCAAAGATCAGGGCGTGGAAGTCGTATTCGGATATCCCGGCGGCGCTGTGCTACCGATCTATGACGAGATTTTTCAACAAAACGACATTCAACACATTCTGGTCCGTCATGAACAAGGTGCAGCGCATGCCGCAGAGGGCTATGCACGCTCCACCGGTAAACCCGGCGTTGTTCTTGTGACTTCAGGCCCTGGTGCCACGAACGCAGTTACGGGAATTACCGATGCGCTGATGGACAGCATTCCGATTGTAGTCCTTTCTGGTCAGGTGCCGACTTTCATGATCGGATCTGATGCATTCCAGGAGGCCGATACGGTCGGTATCACGCGGCCATGCACCAAACACAATTGGCTTGTTTCAGATACTGATAGTTTGGCGGATACGATTCATCAGGCCTTCCATGTCGCGACCTCGGGTCGCCCGGGTCCGGTTTTGGTTGATATTCCAAAAGATGTGCAGTTTGCCTCGGGCGCTTACACGCCACCGGACAAGGC
>JBCDDS010000169.1:0-7002 GCA_039180185.1 Pseudomonadota bacterium
CCGGTGTTTCGGATCGGCGATGGCCCAGCAGAACGACTGCCTGTTTCTGTTCTTCCGGAACCCGGTGCAGCGTATCTTAGTGGCTTGGAGCAAAAGCAACCCGCTGATTTGATCAGCGCTTGGGTCAGGCTGTGGATCTCCGGGTTTCTGAAAAATCATGCGGACTGGGACGGTGTGATCTGTGCGACTCATGGAGACGTGACGCATTGGGTTCATGTCAGTGCGGGTGAGGCGATTAGCTCGCAATCGGCTTTGACTTTACGCTTGTCGAGATCATTGGGCGGTAGTTCAACAACGTCACAGGACGCTATCAACGATACGATTGCCCGACCAGAACGCCTTGCCGCGTATTTGCGTGTCGCTGAGGTTGCTGGAGATGCTTCTGCGATTGTTGGGCACCTCGTGGGTGCTGAATTGGCGGCAACGCGTCCATACTGGTTAGGGCAACAGGTTGCTGTAATCTCAGATCATGCTGCTCTTTATGAAGGCGCGCTTCAGACACAAGGCGTTCCGACGATTTCGTTCGAGCCCGATGACTTGATAGAGCCTGGTCTGGCCGTTGTCGGCCGCGTGCTTGGATTTTCAGATTAGGCTGACGCGTCTCCGGTAGGTGCACCGATCCGCGTCCTGCATGGTCCAAAAGTTGCGGTGAGAGCAAGGATCACGCCCGATACTGTGGCGATCATACCTGCTGCGCTGACTGCATTGTCGTATCCAAGCCAAACTGGCCCATAGCCAGCCAGGACATATCCAACCACAGCGGAGGTGGTCGCGAAGATGATCGACCATGTCAGCTGCACTTCGAGCGAATTGGTCATCAATCGCGCGGCGGCAGGCGGACAAATGAACATGGCGATCACGATTATTGACCCCACAGCGTCAAACGCTGCAACCGCCGCAATAGCGGCGACGATCACCAATCCCAAACCAATCGCGCCCACCGGTAGGCCCAGCGTTCTCGCGAACCCTTCATCAAACGTCGAAAGCTTCAGCGGTCGCCAGAAAACCCACGCAAGCAATGACACGAAAACCAATGTGATCGTGATCCGGGTCAACTCTGGTGGAATGCCCTTCAATGCCTGTATGTCGAGCAGTGAGGCCCAACCGTCCGCGTCAAGCCAAATCAGGCTTTCAAGATTTCCAAACAAAGCGTGCTCCACATCGAGATGCACCGATGACGTGTCCGACTGCTCCAAAAGAAGGACGCCACCGGCAAACATAGCCGTAAACACCACACCCATCGCTGCCCCCGGCTCAATGCGGCCCAAACGACGGATCAGTTCAATCAGTGCAACTGTGACCAGCGCGGCAAAGCCGGCTCCCAGCATCATAGGCCATACCGACACTGTCCCCGTTACGATAAACGCCAGCACGATACCGGGCAAAACCACATGGCTGATCGCATCACCGATAAGGGCCTGCTTTCGCAATACCAGAAAGTTTCCCGGGATAGCGCACGCAACTGATGCGAAGATGCCGATCAGAATAGGCGGCAGCGAAAGGGCGACGAACTCTGCGCCCATCACACCGCCTCCGGTCCCAAGGAGCGATCAAGTTCGGCAAGCTGATCTTTTGTCAGAACCTTTTCTAAAGGTGTGAGCCCGTCGTAATGAGCGGCCGCGCCTTCCTGTGCGGGATCGGATCTTAGCAGCTCCCAACGTCGCTCATCAAGCAAAGCGCGCGCAGCCTGAGCTCTCCCGGATTCTGTTGCAACCCCGTCAGCGCGGATCAGGCCGCGCCGTCGCATCAGGCGCAACGTAAGTTTTTCATAGATCGGTTGACCTTGAGCAAGAGCCAATAAACCCTGTCTGACATGCACGCGCGCCTGAAACCGATAGTGGCGCAGCATTGCTGTCAAAACCCCGCGGTTTGGCGCGAATACCAACGAAATCGTAAATATGAAGAACGCGACCAATACGATGATTGGGCCGGTTGGCAATGCTGGTGCTGTCGCAGAAATCGCAGCGCCCGCAAATCCTGATATGCCACCGATCAAACCCGCAAGTAACACTACAACACCAACACGGTCGCTCCAAAATCGTGCCGCTACTGCCGGAATGATCAAAAGCGCGACAATCAGGATCAGGCCAACAATCTTGAGCCCAACTACAGTGATTGCCAGCGCCAGTCCCATGATCGCCAGCTCGATGCGCGGTACATTCATGCCTGCACCTGCAGCGAACTCCGCATCAAAGGCGACCATCGCCATGGGCCGTCGTAAGATCAGCATCAGGACAAGCACCAGTGCGCCGCCGACAGCTATCACAAGTGCATCGTTCCAAAGCATGCCTGCTGTGGAGCCGAGCAAGAAGCTCTCTAAACCGGCCTGTCTTCCGGCGTTTATCGATTGAATGATGGTCAGAAGGACTATGCCTAAACCAAAGAACACGGACAGAACCGCGCCAATTGCGGCGTCCTCGGAAAGCCGCGTGTGATTTGACAAGGCGCTAACACAAAGCAGACCCACAGCGGAAGACAAAGCGGAACCGAATAGTAGTCCGGGCAAGGCACGGCCGTCGCCACCGAGCGCCACCATCGCCAGAAATGCCAAAGCCACCCCGGGCAGGGTGGCGTGGCTGATCGCGTCGCTCACCAACGCGCGTTTGCCGAGGAAAAGAAATGTCCCGGTCGCACCCGCAGCGATGCCCAACAACATCGCCCCAATGGTTACGAGCGTGGCATTATAGCCAAGCTGCAAGGTCAACGCTTCGTGCAACATCTGGTTAACCCGCGACGCTCATCCGCGCCGTTGTCAGTTTGCCGCCATAGGTTTTTTGCAGGTTCTCTTCGGTGAAGGTCTGTGCAATTGGGCCTTCGGCGATGCGGGTGGTGTTGATCATAAACACCCGGTCAAAGTACTCCGGCACAGTAGACAGGTCGTGATGCACAGCCGCGACCGTTTTGCCATCAGAACGCAGCTCTTTAAGCACAGAAATAATCGCCGTTTCAGTCGCGGCATCAACGCCCGCGAATGGCTCATCGAGAAGGTAAAGATCGGCCTTTTGCGCAAGTGCGCGGGCAAGGAATACCCGCTGCTGCTGTCCTCCAGACAGTTGGCCGATCTGACGCGTGGCGAAATCCCTCATGCCGACTCGGTCGAGACAATTCAGCGCTTCTTGCCGATGATTGCCGCGGATGCGTCCCAGCAGACCCAGCTGTCGGAATTGGCCCATCATCACAACATCCAGAACACGTGTTGGGAAGTCCCAATCGACGCTTGCGCGCTGAGGCACATATGCGATCCGGTCGCGCATTTGGGACAAATCCTGTCCCCACGCAGAAATCCGACCAGCCAACGGCTTTATGATACCGAGAGCTGCTTTCAGAAGAGTTGACTTGCCAGCGCCATTCGGGCCGATGATTGCCGTCAGCTCACCTTGCTCAATGCGCGCGTCGACAGAAAAAACTGCTGGTTTCTCGCCGTAGGACACGGTCAGCCCTTTAATAGCTAAAGGTAAGCCGTGTAGCTCTTCGACATTCGAGTTGACCCCATCACTGGCGGCAAGCGTGACGTTCATATCCTAGCTCCCCGCCGACAGTTTGCCGTTCATGCCACGATCAGGAACATCACCGCCCAGAGCACCAGAAATGACTGTGACGTTGTGGTCAATCATGCCTATATAGGTGCCCTCGTACGTATCATCTTCGCCCATCGCGTCGGAGAATAGCTCACCACCGACTACCACTTTATGCCCTTGCGCAGCGGCACCCTCGATCAGCGCGCGAACGTTGCGATCACTTACAGAGCTTTCGACAAACACGGCGCGGATATCGCGGCTCACAAGCATATCTGTCAGTTCGCTTATCCGGTTCAACCCGGCTTCAGACTCGGTCGAGATTCCCTGAATACCAATCACCTCAAAGCCATACGCCCGACCGAAATACCCAAATGCATCATGGGCGCTGAGCAGGACGCGCGCGGGCTTCGGCACACTGGCGAGGCCATCACGGGCATACGCTCCCAGTAGAGCAATTTCTTTCAGATGACGCTCCGTATTGGCAGTAAAGGTTTCTGTTCCTTCGGGATGCACTTCGATCAAAGCGTCTCGCACCCCGCGTACCACATGTGCCCATAGCTCCGGAACCATCCAGACATGTGGATCGAACTTATCAGAGTAGTCCTCATGCCCGATCAGTTCGCTCGCGGGCACGCTTTCGCCGACGGCTTTGACCACGGCCTTTTCTCTGAGGTTAAGAAGAAACTCCTCCATCTGAGCCTCGAGATAAAGCCCGTGCCATAGAACGAGGTCCGCACGTGTTGCCGCGAGGATGTCTGTACGCGTTTGTCGGTACGCATGAGGGTCCACACCTGGCCCCATCAAAGATTTGACTTCGACAAGATCACCACCGACCTGTCGTGCTGCATCTGCGATCATACCGGTCGTTGCAACCACAGAGATCGTGCCCGCAGACGCAAATACCGGCAAGGACGGCAGTGATAGAGCCGACGCTGATAGAACTAGCATTGAACGGCGAGAAAATCGCATTTCGAGAGCCTTTAAAACACCTTGTTAAGAATGAATATGCGAGTCATTCTCAATAGTCAATGTTTTTGCGAACGATTCTCAAAACTGCCTATTTCAACGTGATACTCAGCTTTGTGCCGTGATTTTGGTCAGCGAGCGCGATTTGTCCCCCTGTTGACTCTAGAATAGTCCGCACAATTGCCAGCCCCATGCCGGTGCCGCCGCTACCTCGTCGTGTGGTGAAGAATGGGTCAAATATCCGCTCACGGTTACCTTTGGCGATACCATTGCCATCATCCGAAACGCTGAAACCGTTTTCCGCACCCTGTATCGTAAGTGTACTGGCGCCATGCGCTTCTGCGTTTGAGGCAAGCTGCGTGAGAATCACACTTAAAGCTTGAGGGTCCATCGGCAACGAGCGGTCGTCTTTGATTTTCAACTCCAGAGGGGTTTCCAACTTTTCGGCGACTTTGGCCAAGTGACACGGACCTGGTCCAAACGGTTCGCGAGCTGCTGCCAACCGACGGAGTGCTTCCAGTTGGTTTTGCATTGTTTCGGCAGACTCGCGAATTGTACGAAGCAATGTTTCGCGATCCTCATCCGGCGTATCGTTCTGCAATAGCTCCGCGGCGCCAATTAAACTCGTCAAGGGCGACTTTAGCTCATGCGTCACGTGGTTTGTGTAAGCGCGCAGCCCAGCTTCACGATCCTTAAGTGTTGCAGCCATATCGACAACAGCTTGACCAAGATCACGCAACTCAGGTGTGCCAAAATGCTCCGGCAAAGGAGGGCCGTCACGTGCATCTTTGACCGCGTTGGCATGTTGGGTAAGCGCCTTCACTGGTTGTAATACAAGACGCCAAAGTAGGTATCCAAGCAAAGCTGTTGCTGCCAACGCGATGTAAAAGATCAACCAAGCCGTTTCACCCCAACCGAGGATGCCGCCCGCCAGACGAAAATGCGCGATGCCCAATATGGGCAGAGAAAACACTGCGGCTAAAGTTCCACCCAACACCAAAGCGAGCGGCGGCCGCCATTTTTTGCGAATGTCGGGTTTTAACTCGTCTGACATGCTCCCATCCGAATGCCGACACCGTGTACTGTCTCGATTGCGCTTTTGCATCCAGCTTTGGCCAGCTTGGCACGCAGGTTACGCAGATGGCTGTCCAGTGTGCGGTCTGAGATGTAAAACGATGGACCGTAAATCGCGTCGGTCAGCTGTGCCTTGGTCGCCACGTGATCTGGCCGGGTCATCAGGTGTTCGAGCAGCGCCATCTCCCGCGAAGTAAGCGTGATTGGCGCGTTCTCAAAAGTACAGAGATGTCGCTCCGGATCGAGTTGTAGTGCGCCGCGCGACATGAATGCCTTGCCTTTGGGAGAGGACGTATGGCCATTTCTTTTCAGAATTGCTTTGATCCGTGCGAGTAACTCGCGCGGTGAAAATGGTTTGGCGACATAGTCGTCGCCACCAAGTTCAAACCCTAGCACACGATCGATCTCTTCGTCTCGCGCCGTCAGAAAGAGAACGGGTGTTTCGCTTTCCTCGCGCAATCGCTTGCAAAGCTCGAGCCCGTCCATTTCTGGCAGGCCAATATCGAGAACGATCAGATCGGCCTTACCGTTTCGCGCCTTGGCAAGACCTTCTGCACCATCACCGGCCTCAGAAATCTCATATCCTGCTTGGCGCAAGGCAATACGCAGTACATCGCGTATCTGCGGATCATCATCGATAATTAGAATATGAGCCATCATGTGAGCTTTATTCGAACCATTCTGAACGTAAAGCTATGCGAGGGGAAGTTATGCGAAAACCCCTCATGTGAATTGCATGCAATCGTAGTGCTCTCGCCGTCAGGCGCGACAAACCCAAGCAAGATCGCAAATGCAAGTATAAGGATCAGAGCATGCCGCTTCGCCGACGAGGGTTTGCGCGGGGAACGCTTATGGAAGGGACTTTTGACGGACTCGTCCGATCGCGGCATGCTCTGTCCTCGCTGCTCGTGGTTACGATGAAGCAATTTCTAAGACGTCACGGTGCATCCATTTCGGAGCGGATGTGCATTTTTTGTGCAGGCGAGCGACTACTATTTTCGAGCTAAATTTCTGGTCCCTTAGGATCTTCTTTCAGATGATCACGCTTGATCCATAGCTTCGCGCCGTTATGGCCGACCTTAATCTCTGTAACGCTGCCCCTAGGCAGTCTCAGCCAGCTGTGCTTCTTGAACGTTTCGCCGCTCTCTTCGAAACCGCCTTCCAAAACCAAGACCTCAAGGCCATTTGGTGCGTTTAGTTCGATTGTCTCGCCGGATGACCAACGTTCCACAACAACGTCTTCCTGTCCGTCCGAGAAAAGTGGCATGACCTCAACACCCTTCCGGTCTGGGACAAAGCGCATCTTGTTGGTGTCGGCACGAATATGGGTGCGATCAGCCATATCGAATTGCCAGAGTTTGACAAAGATCGTGCAACCTTCGTCTGAACCGGGTGTATGAGAGGATTCCGGAGGGTTGCGGATATAGCTGCCTGCAGGAAAATC